>CAYQRS010000304.1:0-1000 GCA_964419825.1 uncultured Eubacteriales bacterium | reverse complement strand
GCCAACAACTAATATCTTCAACATGCGATAACCTTTTTGTCTCACAAACAAAAGAATGACCGCTAAAAGTGCCGGAAGTGTAAAGCCCAACACGCCATAATTACCTACCTGCGTAGGGAATAAAAATCCCTTAATCATTTGTCCGTAATAATTCTTCGTATAAAAATTATCCATTAACACTTCAACATCACCGCGGCAAGTGTTCAGGAACAACAAAACAACCGGTAATAATAGCACAGCCGCCATCATAACGCCAACCACTGCATAGCCGAAAAAGCGTCCAATCATACGTAAACAATGAGTAACACTCTTTTCTTCTAAGGTAAGATATCTTGCCACAACATACACAACCACGCCAATTACGAGCATGTAGAAGAAGTAGAAATTACTGATTGCCGAAACACATACCATCACCATAAACAGCGTCGGTTTCTTCTTCTTAAGTATACGTTCTGAACCCATTAATAATAGAGGCAGATAAATCATAGGATTCAAGAAAAACGGATGTCTCGCAAGTACCTGCAGTGCATATCCACAAAAGCTGTAGTTCAATGCACCGGCAAGCGTTGCACGGTATCCCTTCTTCATTTCAAATGCAAACAGCGAAAAAGTAATACCTGCCAAATACATTCTTACAAAAATCAACAACATATACAAATATTCCGTATAGCGCACCGGCACAAACGCACTCGTAAGTGTCAATAAGTCACCGATTCCATAATAATTGTAAATCGTAATAATATCCACGCCTTGTCCAAGGTTAAAATCCCACATCGTCAGCTTACCCGTCGAGAACCACTCGCGGAGCCACTCCCCAATATAGGCAAGTGCCTGGTAATGCTGGTTAATTCCATCTTCTTTCCATACGAAGCTGTTCCCCCGAATATAATAAATAGCAAAAATAGCCATCGCCAGGATTGCAAACAGTACACTATACGTTGCAAAATATTGAAATTTCTTCTTAGCTTGTTCCATTCTTTTGTTCATTTCTCTTCTCTCC
>CAYQRS010000303.1:0-1001 GCA_964419825.1 uncultured Eubacteriales bacterium | reverse complement strand
GCAGAGTTGTTGCTGTAATCACAAGGAAGAATAACGAAAAGGTTTGGGTTGTTGCTCCCAAAAGCACTCGCTTTATTGTTAACGATATTAAGCCTGCAATCGAATTTGCAGAGGGCAGTAATTGCAACATCGAATGTCTTTACGAGAGCAGCTGTGGCGCTGTTGTTTATCGCCTGATAAACGGCGAGGTTCGTTATCTGCTTATCAAAAACAAACGCAGTGCAAACTGGGGCTTCCCAAAAGGTCACATCGAGCGTGGCGAAACAAAAGAAGATACCGCACGCAGAGAGGTTTTAGAAGAAACAGGAATACATATTCAAATTATTCCTGGCTTTATCTCAAAATCTGAATATACTATACAAGGTAAGGTCGAAAAATCTGTTTCGATTTTTGTTGCCAAAACTTCCGACACTCAAACAAAAATCCAGCATGAGGAAATTGAGGATTATATCTGGCTCAATTATCCAAAAGCCGTAAAAACATTAAAATTTGAAAACGATAGGTCTATTCTCGAAAAAGCAAACGAGTTCTTGATCAGAATAGGCGAGATTGAGGGTTAAGGTGAACAAATGGCTGAATCAATAGCAACGCAAATGGTCAACTTTTTTCAGGATAAAATTCCCGAAGAATTGATTGTTTTTATCATTTCGCTTTTCCCTGTGCTTGAGCTTAGGGGCGGTCTGATTGCTGCAAAGCTCTTGGGGCTTGATTTAATACCGTCTTTCATTATTTGTTATGTTGCGAATATGATACCGATTCCGTTCATTTTGCTTTTTATTCGCAAGATTTTTCAGTTCCTGCGTGATAAAAAGTTCTTTGGCAAAATCATCGAAAAGCTCGAAATCCGTTCGATGCGTAAAAGCGAATCGGTGAAAAAATACCGTGGCTGGGGCTTGCTTATTTTCGTTGCCATACCTCTGCCCGGAACAGGCGGTTGGACGGGTGCGCTCATTGCCGCTCTTGCCGATATGCGCATTAAAACCTCAACGGGAATTATTGCA
>CAYQRS010000302.1:0-1003 GCA_964419825.1 uncultured Eubacteriales bacterium | reverse complement strand
CATCATACCCTTTGGTTGGTTCAATTCCAGCGCTTTCGCCAAGAGCTTTCTGCCATAACCTTTTCTTCGGTAATCCTCAAGAACAAACAAGTCGAACGGCTCATTTTCATTGAAGCAGTGCGTCACATCCATATAGCCAACTACCTTGCCGTCATGGATTGCTAGGATTGTTCGGAAGCGATCCTGAGCCTGCACGACCTTTTCACCAGTCCAGTACATATCCTTGTTATGAATTGCAAAATACTGCTGGGCATACTTTTTTGAATACAGCTCCACACCGGTGGTATCAATCCCCAAATTGGGCGTACCCAGTACCATCTTCTGTTGCTCCGGCTCAAATTCAGCCTGCTTCAGTTCCAGCAGTTCCTTCAGCAGGTAGTTTTCGGGATTGAATACAAAATCAGCATGAAATCCGGGATAGTACTGCTCCAAGTAGCGGAAGATTTCCAAATAGGCCTCCTTCATGCGGGAGAGACCAACAAGCATCTCGATATACTGTTCATCCCGCAATACCAGAAATACAAACAATCCGATCATCTGCTCATCCTGATACACGCCCAACACGCAATGCTTCTCAGGCTTCTCAATTGACTTTATCAGATCGTTCTGTAACTGTTCCTCATTGAGAAGCATGGGGTCTGAAAAGTTTGGATCATCATGGAAGCAGGCAACAAAATCTCGGCACTGCGCATAGGATTTGATTTTTTGAATCATTTTCTTTCTCCAATCAATAGTAGAAACCTTCACGGCGAAGTAGCTTTACAAATTGTAACATAGCTTTGATACACTTTTCAATTGGTCTGGCAAAATTTCTGTAAAAAAGCAACTTTTCTATAAACGAAAGCCGTTTTACCATTTTTTCGCATTTAAGTGGACGTTGCATCATCCCCTCCTCTCCTTACAGAGTGAAAAGCAGGCATTTTTCGACCAATAAACACACAAAAACAGGCGACACCCAACTGTCGTTGAATGTCGCCTGTTTTCTTGTCCAATCCTGTTTGCA
>CAYQRS010000301.1:0-1010 GCA_964419825.1 uncultured Eubacteriales bacterium | reverse complement strand
TATGCCATGTGATATGGGTGAAAATATGCTTTTTCTCCACCTCGCGCAGAATATCGCGGGGCGTGAGGGAAAATGCTTCTACTTTTTCAATTGCCTGCGCCGTCGAGAGCTTTCCCTCGCAATTCGGAAACTGCCAAAGCCCAGCAAGCAATCCGTCCGACGGGCGCTTTTCAAGCGCATAGCGGTCGCCACAGCGTAGGATGAACACCGTTTTGTCTTCTTCGCGTCGCTGTCGCTTCGGGAGCTTGATGGGAAGTGCCTGCGCCGTGCCGTTTTTGTGCGCGAGGCAAAAATGTGCACAGGGACACGTATCGCATTCGGGCTTGCGATTCGGTCCGCAGATCGTCGCGCCAAGCTCCATGAGTGCCTGCGTAAAATCCGACGCCTGTTCGGGGTAGACCGACGCAAGCGCCCGCGTCACCGCTTGCTTGTGCGCGGGAAGGTCGATGGGCGTAGCATCATCGCAGATGCGCGCGATCACACGCAGGACATTTCCATCCACCGCGGGCGTTTTCTGCCCAAATGCAATGGACGCGATCGCGCCCGCCGTATATGCACCGATCCCGGGGAGCGCGAGGATATCGCTGTAAGCGCGCGGGAATTCGCCACCATAGCGCGTGACGATGATCTGTGCCGCCTTTTTCAGGTTGCGCACACGGCTATAATAGCCAAGCCCCTCCCAGAGCTTGTGGAGCACATCGTCGTCGCACACAGCAAGCGCCTGTACCGTCGGAAGCACCGCAAGAAAGCGCGCATAATATCCGCGCACTGCTTCAACACGCGTCTGCTGGAGCATGATCTCGGAGATCCACACATGGTAAGGCTCGCGATCCGCGCGCCATGGAAGATCGCGATGCCCGCTTGCATACCACGGAAGAAGCGCATCGGGAAGCTGTTCAATTCGCGTTGCATCAAGCATAAGCACCCTCCTGTTTTCTGCTATTTTACTACGCACGGAAGTAAGCTGTCAACCCCTCCCCCACTTCCAAAAAATATGTGAAAAATTTTTT
>CAYQRS010000300.1:0-1011 GCA_964419825.1 uncultured Eubacteriales bacterium | reverse complement strand
TTTTACTTCAAAGCTTTTACTTCAAGCCTTTCACTTCAAGCCTTTTACTTCAAGCCATTTACTTCAAAGCTTTTTATTTCACTTCAAGGCCGAGCATTTGCGGATAGACCTTTGTTAAACCGAAGAGGTTTTTGAAGAAAGCGAGGATTTTATCGAAGAAGCCTGCTTTTGCGGTGAGCTGTTGAGATTCAGCATCGATAACATCGCCGTCTTCATCGACAACGGTGACGGTGAAGGTTGTGCTGCCGCTTGCTTTCGGGGTGACTGTGCAGGTTGCGCCGTCGGGCGAAACATTCATCTCGAAGTTTGCGTTATCAGCGGACCAAACGAGGCTCATTCCGTCGGGCAAAGCGTCGAGGTTTGCGTGGAGAACGATGCTGTCGCCGTATTTGATTGTTGAAATCGAGGGGGTAG
This sequence comes from uncultured Eubacteriales bacterium, assembly GCA_964419825.1. Lineage (GTDB taxonomy): Bacteria > Bacillota > Clostridia > Oscillospirales > Acutalibacteraceae > UBA8612. The sequence continues at coordinate 597 of CAYQRS010000300.1, read as the reverse complement.
CAACAGCAACTGTTTCGGCAACTTCGTTGACGATTTCCGTGTTGTAATGAACGGTTGCGTCAAGAAGAGGATCGTTATATTCTTCAACGATTACCTTTCCCCAAGCTTCTTCGCTTCCGCCATAGTAAACATCGGCGAGATTGTAGCAATTATAAAACGCAGATTGAACGATTGAGGTTACGCTAACGGGAATCGTTATGCTGCTGAGCAAATCACACCAAGCGAATGTACATTCACCGATTGTTTTAATGCCGTTGGGGAGCTTTACGCTCTCAAGATAATCAGCTTCTTCAAAAGCACTATCAGCGATCGTTTTCACTCCGTTGGGAACAGTGTAGCTTGTTCTTTTGTTACCTGAAGGATATTTAATCAATTCGGTTTTATCCTTGTTGAAAAGAACGCCGCAATAATCGTTAGAATAATTCTTGTTATCCTTATCAACGAGAATTTTTTTCAGACTCGAACACTCGTAAAATGCATTGTAGCCAATGTCGGTTACATTCTTTGGAATTGTTATGCTTTTGAGAACTTCACAATATCCAAACGCATAATCGCCGATTGTTGTTACGCCATTGCCGAGGGTTACACTTTCAAGCT
>CAYQRS010000299.1:0-1021 GCA_964419825.1 uncultured Eubacteriales bacterium | reverse complement strand
CCAAACGAGCGACCCCGAGCAGATCAAGGCATCGAACATGATGGACTGCATCGAATGTGGTTGCTGTGCATACAACTGCCCCGCGTGCGTACCGCTCGTGCTCGGCTTCCGCTCGGGCAAGCAGATCATCCGCAACGCGACCGCCGCGGCGGCAAAACGGTAAGGAGGGCACGCTATGGCACAGATGAAATACTACTATGAGCTGACCATTTCCAGCTCCCCGCACGTACATAGCCCCGTTACCACGAAGGTCATCATGCGCGATGTGCTGATCGCGCTCCTGCCTGCGCTGATCGGGTCGGTCTACTTTTTCGGACTGCGCGCGCTCATGGTGACGCTTTTGAGCGTTGCCTCGTGCGTGTTCTTTGAATGGCTCTGGGGCAAGCTTATGAAGCGCCCCTCGAAGGTCTATGACCTTTCCGCCTGCGTGACAGGTGTCCTGCTTGCATTCGTATGCCCCGTCACGGTCGAATACTGGATGGTCGTGATCGGCGCGGCATTTGCCATCATTCTTGTAAAAATGCTGTTTGGCGGTATCGGTTGCAACATCGTAAACCCCGCCCTCGCGGGACGTGCGTTCATGATGAGCTGGCCGGTTGCCATGTCCACCTGGGTCAAGGTGGGCTGGGAGAACGCCGCGCCACTGCTCGGTGATGCGGATATCGTCACGGCGGCGACCCCGCTTGCATCCATGCACCAGACGCAGAGCATCGATCTTGCCGCAGGTAGCCTGATGGACATGTTCCTCGGGAGCGTCGGCGGATGTATCGGTGAAACGAGCGCGGCACTTCTGCTTGTTGGATTTATCTATCTGCTCGTGCGCAAGGTCATCACCGCGCGCATCCCCTTTGCCTACATCGGAACGGTCGCAGTGCTGACGTTCCTCTTCCCGCGTGGCAACGACAATCTCACATGGATGGCGGCGAACATCTTCAGCGGTGGCTTGATGCTCGGCGCGATTTTCATGGCAACGGACTACGTCACCTCGCCCCTGACGCACATGGGGCAGATCCTCTACGGC
>CAYQRS010000298.1:0-1021 GCA_964419825.1 uncultured Eubacteriales bacterium | reverse complement strand
AAATATGTTATAAGTCCGTTTTAATGGACAGGCAAGGAATTATACTGGAATCAAGATAAAGGAAAACATCCTTATTCTTGGTTCCTTTTTATTTGAAAACAGCTGTGCGAAGGAGGTAGAAGCATGGAGAAGATGTATTTCATAATCGCCAGTATGAAACATCATTACGGCAATGAAGTGTAAGCGCTCAATAAATGAGTGCCTTATATCTTATTAAGAACCATGCGATAATTAACTTCGACCAACTGTATAGTAATGCTAGTCGGAGGTGTCTATGGATCAAGTGACCAAAGTTAGAAAATATATTATTCGAGAGCAATGGAAAACTCTCATCAAAGAATGTCAGTCCAGTGGGATGACCGTAACAGCCTGGTGCAGCTTAAATAGCATTTGCGAACAGACATATTACAGAAATCTAAAAAAGCTCAGGGAAGAACTGTGTGAGAATCTCCCTACTCCAGTTGAAGCACCTGAAATGCCGGTCGCTTTTAAAAAACTGGAGGTAATGTCTCCGCTGTCTGATGCAAAAGTAGCTGTGATCATCAGGTTACCTAATGCAACGCTTGAAATTAATGAAGGTGTCAGCCAGCAGACTTTCAGGCAGTGCTTCTTGCACTGCAGAGTATATGTTAGGTGATATCACTGTTGCTGAGAACATCTATATAGCCTGTGTTTACACAGATTATCCGAGAAGTATTGTCGGGATTAAATGCGCAATAAGAAGAATGGAGGCGTATCTCACGCCTCCATCTTACTAGATAACAGATTCCTATCATCAATATACCGTCACAGGTAATCTTCCGGCTATTACTACCATAGTATTCTACGATTTCCGGAAGGTTGTCGTTTACGGCATCGAATTCAAGTCTGTGTTCTTGACACCATGCAACAGCATTTGAAAGAGCTTCGCCGATGCGGCAGGTCCAGAGGATGAGCTTATTGCCATCAAAGTCGACAGCCTTCCTACTCATTTGGTTTCTCATTCATATCGGGGAAGAGAACCGGGAGAGCTACTTTAAAA
>CAYQRS010000297.1:0-1028 GCA_964419825.1 uncultured Eubacteriales bacterium | reverse complement strand
GTTCATTGAAGATCTGAAGGATCCTCTCGGCATGGATGTGTTTACGGGCGAATATGATGGTCTTCCCCATGGTGCTGCCGTCGTTCACCTTGAGCCCCATCCTCATTACGATATCCAGTACACGGACGATGGTGTCACGGTTGAACAACCACTCGTTGATCTTGGAGCTGTCTATCCTCTCCGGAATCACCTCTTCGTCAATGAAGAGCTCCTCATACTGCTCCCGTTCCTCAGGGGTCAGTTCACCGTACACCAATCCACGGTCCAGGATCCTGGTCTCCACCTCCACGGACTTGTAATCCACGAGATACTCATCCTTGACGGCCTGGGCGAGTTCGTATCCGTAGGTCGGCACTCCGCAATCCAGGTTGAAGATCTCGTATGTGTTCTTGTCGATCTCATCCCTCGGAGTGGCGGTGAGTCCCACCAAAAGGCCGTCAAAGTACTCGAAGATCTCACGATACTTGTTGTAGATACTGCGATGGGCCTCGTCGACTATGATGAGGTCGAAGTGACCGTTGGAAAATGTGCGGGCGTTGTCCTTCTCCCTCTCGACGTCGATAAGATTGATCATGGTCTGATAGGTGGACAGGATGCAACGTGCGTGGCAATCAGGATCGTTCCTGCAGATGTTGGATGATGATAACGATGGAAGGAGATTGGTGAAACTCTCCGCCGCCTGGGAAACCAGACTTGTACGATCCGCCAGGAAGAGAATATTACGGACCCACCCCTTACGGAGGAGCACGTCGACCAGGGAGATCACCGTACGGGTCTTCCCACTACCTGTGGCCATCACGAGGAGTGCTTTCCTGTGGTTCCTCTCGAATGCGGAGCAGACGGCCTTTATCGCACCCTTTTGATAGTACCTGTTGCTGATGTCGTCGTTGACGGTGGCATCGGATAATCTAAGTTGGCGATTCATGATGAGGTTGAAGTGCTTCTCCAGATCGCGTTTACAATAGATGCCCCAGACCTTGCGTTCCTGATATGAACCGTCGATGATGCGTGTATCGTAACCGTTAGTG
>CAYQRS010000296.1:0-1031 GCA_964419825.1 uncultured Eubacteriales bacterium | reverse complement strand
ATTATAATCTAAAAATGAGCATTGCAAAAAAGAAAAGACCTTGACTCAGTAAGAAATGATGAATAATTTTGTGGATACACAATCATTTATCAAGGAAAGGGCTAATATCCAACAGTTCTTCAAATTTTTTGTCGAACAGACGAGAAAAATAGATAAGTTCAATATCGGTTACAAATCTTTTCCCACATTCAATGCGCTGAATAGCATTTTTATCTATGTCTAAACCTATAAGCTGGAGGCTATCCGATAGTTCACGCTGAGAAAGTCCCATTTCTTTGCGGAAAACAGCAATATTTTTGCCACATACATTATTTAATCCATTTGCTGATTTGTTTATAAACATAAATTTTCCTCCTTTTTTGACATCTGGTACTTGTCAACAAGAAAATTATATGTTATAATGCGCTTATAAATGACATTCAGTGAATGTCAAACAGGAGGTAAAAACTATGTATTGCAAAACTTGTGGAAAAGAATTAAATGAGGTTCAGGCAATCTGCTTAGAGTGTGGTTGCGAAAAAGGAACTGGCGCAAAATATTGCGCAAACTGTGGCGCAGAACTCAATGATAATGCTACAGCTTGCGTGGCTTGTGGCGCAGCTGCCGATTTTATGGCAAAAAAATCGGATAAAGCAGGAGTTCTTTCCCAATCAAAAGACGGTTGGTGTCCCGATGATAAGGATAAACTTGTTGCCATTCTTCTTGCGCTCTTTTTAGGCGGCTTGGGTATTCACAATTTCTATCTCGGCGAAACTAAAAAAGGTATTTTCAAAATTGTTATGAGCTTCTTCTTCATAGGTGGAATTTTAGCTTTAATTGATTTTATAAAAATGCTTACAGGCTCTTATAAAGTTGACCCCGACAAATTGATTTAACAAATACAAAACGCCCCAAACCTTCCTTAATTGAAGGCTTGGGGCGTAATTTTTATTTTGAAACAATTATTATTTATTCTTTACTTTAAGTATCGAGAATAAATGTATTTAATTAAATCGAATGGTTATTCTCTAAAAATAAAAAATCCGAACCCA
>CAYQRS010000295.1:0-1033 GCA_964419825.1 uncultured Eubacteriales bacterium | reverse complement strand
TTTCCACATATTGTGGCATTTTATAGGGAAGTAATAGGAGGTGAATGCCCTTGAAAGCATTTATTGAAAAGCTTTTATCAGCCGATGCATCGTATGTATCGGTCTATATCGCCTTTTTTCGCTATGCCGCTCCGCTGATGATCGCAGTTCTGCTCTTTCGTTGCTTTCATCCGCTACTGACCTTTCGCCGTCAGCCGGAGATATGGGCGTGGCTCTGCTTTCGTGATGGAAATCGTGTCCCGATCACGCATTGGGAGAATGTGATCGGCAGAAGCAAGGCAAGCGACATCCGAATTGACCTGACGACCGTTTCGCGCAACCACGCGGTTCTTACACGCTACGACGACGGAAGCTGGACGGTCACGGATGCGGGGTCAAAGGGCGGTGTGCTCGTCAATTCCCGCCGTGTGTCCATCTGCGCGGTCGATGCAGAGGATGTGATCAGCATCGGCGGTGTGGAGATGCAACTTCAGCCCATTTCGGAGCGACAGGAGCGCAAGCAGGCACAGCTTCGCGAAAAAGCATCGTCGGGCTGGGATAGTGTGCTAAATTTGATGCTCCTTACGCTTTTGCAGGGTATGGCAGTCCTTGCGTTTGTGCTTGGTGGAGAAAGAGGCAATGTTTTATCTATTCTCACGGGCTTTGTCGGCGTTGCCATCGCACAGTGGGTACTTTTTTTGTTCTATGTCGTTATCAACCGTCCCTCGTTCGAGGTGGAAACGATCGCGTTTTTCCTCTGTACGATGGGCATGGCGGCAATCGCTACGGTCGATCCCTCGGAAATTGTCAAACAGCTCATTGCACTCGTGATCGGCGTTGTCGCTTTTCTTATAATCGGCTGGTCACTTCGTGACCTTGAGCGCGCGAAGAAGATCCGTTATATTGCATCCATCGCAGGTATCGGTTTTCTCGTCGTCACGCTTCTGTTTGGCAAAACGTACTACGGTGCAAAGAACTGGCTTGTTTTCGGCTCACTTTCTCTCCAACCATCTGAATTAAGCAAGGTCTGCTTTGTTTTTGTAGGTGCTTCGAC
>CAYQRS010000294.1:0-1034 GCA_964419825.1 uncultured Eubacteriales bacterium | reverse complement strand
CAACTACGATGCGGACATCAACTGCCTAACAGTGCACCTACCGGATCACGCCGAGCGCGAATGCATCGTCACCATCACGATGCGCTATCCCTATCCGAGCGCAAATGGTGATACCTACGGCGAAGCGACCGCCCAGATCATCGTGCCAGCAGGGACGGAGGAATAAGTCCCAAACCAAATGAAGAAAGGAGCGCCATCTGTATGACCGCGTTGCGAAAAAAACTGCATACCTCGCGCGGTGCGACCATGCTGATGGCGCTTCTCCTGCTTCTTGTGGCGATGATGGTGTGCATCACCCTATTCACCGCCGCCATGACGGGCTACAAGACCATCCGCAATGACCATGAAAGCGAGCAGGCGGTGCTTACATTGAGCTCCGCTGCCGAGCTTTTCCGCGATGCCATGATGCACACGGAATGCAAGACGGTGTTTACATCCTATTACGCGGATGAAAGCTATGCAACCAGCACTGAAACGAAGAATGAAACGACAGCGACGGGCGACCTTGCCGACATCCTCACGCCGATGCTCACGTCCTTCAGCGAAACCAAAACGACCTATACTGCAACTGGCACCGTCACCGCTGATGGCTATGAAACGATCCGTGTTGCATTTTCTGCAAAGCGTGAGAAGTACGACAATGACGATCGCGTCTATACCTATTCCATCACCGCCGTCTTTACCGGCACATTCGCGGGTGAAGAACGCCGCATGGTGCTCACGATGGTCGGTACGCCCGAAACAAAAACGGAGACGAGCGGAAATATAGAAAATACCAACAAATACGTAAAGACGGAAACCTTCACCCTCGTCTGGGGCGATGCCGAGATCTCGCGAAAGGAGCGGTAAACATGAAGAAGCTGCGAAATCAGCGCGGGGAAACACTGATCGAAACCCTTTGCGCGCTCCTGATCGCGACGCTTGCGCTGGCATTCCTCGCAACGGGCATCACATCGAGCGCAAATATGAATGCCGCCGTGCGGGACAAGGCAAGCAAAAATGTCGTGACCTATTCCACGCACACACCGCAGGAA
>CAYQRS010000293.1:0-1045 GCA_964419825.1 uncultured Eubacteriales bacterium | reverse complement strand
GTCAAGGATTTTGATATGATCGCCTTTACCATCGGCTATGAAATGTGCTACACCAATATCGTCAATATGCTGGCGTTGGCACAGGTGCCCCTGCATTCGGCGGATCGCACAGGGCTGAAAAACATGGTCTTTGCCGGTGGCGTCTGCGCCTTTAACCCGGAGCCGTTGGCACCCTTTGTGGACTTTTTCTCTCTGGGGGAAGGGGAAGATATCACCGTTGAGATTCTGACTCTGTACGACAGGGCAAAGGCGGAGAATTGGACAAAGGAACAGTTCCTGTTGCAAGTTTCCAAGATCCCCGGTGTCTATGTGCCATCGTTTTACGAGCATGAATACAACGAGGACGGCACCCTCAAAGCCATTATCCCCATCAACGGTGCACCGAAAACGGTTACCAAACGGATCATTGAAAATCTGGACGAGGCCTATTGGCCCACCAAGATGATCGTGCCCTCCACGGAGATTGTCCATGATCGAGCCAATTTGGAGGTGTTTCGGGGCTGTATCCGTGGGTGTCGGTTCTGCCAGGCCGGTTTTTCCTGTCGCCCGGTGCGAAAAAAAAGCCCGGAGGTGCTCTATCGTCAGGCGGTGGAAACACTAGAAGACTCCGGCCATAATGAGATCACCCTGTCCAGCCTGTCCACTTCGGATTATCGGGGGCTGAAAGCGTTGACAGATGAACTGATTCCGTATTGTCATCAGAACAATGTGAATTTGTCCGTGCCCTCTCTGCGTGCGGATAATTTCTCCCGGGAGCTGATGGAAAAATTGCAGACCGTCCGTAAAAGCGGTCTGACTTTTGCCCCGGAGGCCGGAACCCAGCGACTGCGTGATGTGATCAACAAAAACTTGACCGAGGAGGAAATTCTGAACACCTGTGCCAACGCCTTCTCCGGCGGCTGGAACAATGTCAAGCTTTATTTTATGCTTGGCCTGCCCACGGAGACCGATGAAGATGTTTTGGGCATTGCGGAGCTGGTGTATAAGGTTATCCAGACCTGGAAGGCGGAGGCTACCAACAAAAAACGTGGTCTGCGTGTCCATG
>CAYQRS010000292.1:0-1058 GCA_964419825.1 uncultured Eubacteriales bacterium | reverse complement strand
CTCGTGGACGAGGCTGAGAAGAACGGCTTCACCCTTGAGCAGTCCGTTTACGACGATATCGATGCTGATTTCGACGAGCTTGAAGAATATGTCACAAGCAAGGGCTACAAGAGCCTGAAGGCATACCTTGAAACCACCTATGGTGCGGGCGCTACGAAAGAAACCTACCGCGACTACATGGTGAAGAATAACATCGCTAACGCATACTACACCAAGTACTCCAACGAGCTTACCTACACCGACGCAGACCTGCGCGAGGCAGAAAAGGATAACCTGGCACAGTATTCCAGCTTCAACTACAACAGCTACTACATCAGCACCTCCAAGTATCTGGAGGGTGGCACAACGGACGAGGACGGCAAAACCACCTACTCCGACGAGGAGAAGGCACTTTCCGTGACCAAGGCAGAGGAAGCTGCAAAGAGCCTCACGACCGACGACATCACGACCGTTGAGCAATTCAATGCCGCGATCGCAGGTCTTTCCATCAACGCTGATTCCGAATCTCTCGTCGCGAGCACCGCATCTGTGGATGTCTCCTACACGAAGATCGACAGCACCATCCGCGAGTGGATCACCGACAGCTCCCGCGTCGAGGGCGATCTGACCTATATCCCCTACACCTACACATCCACCGATGCCGACGGCAACGAAACCACCACGACCAACGGCTACTATGTGCTCCGCTTCATTTCCGAGAACGATAACAACTATCCTCTTGCAAATGTCCGTCACATTCTGGTCACTCCCGAGGGTGGCACCTACAACTCCAGCACGGGCTACTATGACTACACCGACGAGGCGATCGTAGCAGCTAAGACGGCCGCAGAAGAGATCCTCGATGCTTGGAAGTCCGGCGACGCGACCGAGGAATCCTTTGCAGCACTTGCAAATGAGAAGTCCGACGATGGCGACGGCACAACGGGCGGTCTGTACACCGACATTTACCCCGGTCAGATGGTCACGAACTTCAACGACTGGTGCTTCGAGGCAGGTCGTACCAAGGGCGACACGGGCATTGTCCAGTCCCCCTATGGCTGGCACATCATGTATTACAG
>CAYQRS010000291.1:0-1059 GCA_964419825.1 uncultured Eubacteriales bacterium | reverse complement strand
ACCTATATCAGCACTTTGACCTGCCCGCGCCTGCGGGTGCGGTGGGTACGCTCTGCTGTTACATTTCGCATACGCCCGACACGGTGAGCGCGCACCGCACGCGTCCTGCCGTGCTCATTCTCCCCGGTGGCGGATATTCCCACACCTCATTGCGCGAAGCAGAACCCGTCGCGCTTCGCTTCCTTTCGCGTGGCTATGTAGCATTTGTCATGCATTATTCCTGCGCGCCTGCGTTTTTCCCGACCCAGCTTCGCGAGGCGGCACTTGCCATGCGCTACATCCGCGAAAATGCGGATGCTATGGAGGTGGACACGCACATGGTCGCTGCAATGGGCTTTTCTGCAGGCGGTCATCTCTGCGGTACGCTCGGCACGCTTTTTGACAGCCCCGAGCTTGTGGACATTGCCCCACCGCAGTTGCTCCGCCCCGACCTGATCGCGCTTTGCTATCCCGTCGCCGTCGAATGGGGCGTGACGCATGCGGGCACGTGGCAAAATATCGCACACGGCGATACTGCGCTTCGCCACCGCTTGAGCCTGGATCGTCTGGTGCGTGCAGATATGCCACCGGTGTTCCTTTGGCACACGCGTGATGATGCGTCCGTTCCCGTGCGCAATTCGCTCGTGCTTGCGCAAGCGCTGGATGCGGTAGGCGTCGATTTTGCAATGCATATCTATCGCCATGGTGCGCATGGCCTTGCCAATGCCGATATCACCGTTGCACCCTCATATGCGCTTCCCGATGTGAGCGCGGATGTGGGGCAGTGGTTCGATGCGCTCCTCGGCTTCTTTGCCGAAAAAGGCTTCCAAATCAACGATTTTGAGGTAAATAGATGAACGAGATCCTGTTTGTTGGGGAGCACCCCAAGACCTATGATGTCCGTCGCCATACCCATGAGCACTGGGAGCTGGTCTACTGCACAAGCGGCGAGGGCTCTTTCAGCTTTGAAAACGGAACGGTCATGAATTACCGTCAGGGGGACGTGGTCGCGATCCCGCCCCATGAAGCACACGCAAATTCCGGCCCTGTCGGTTTTACGAATATCCATATCACGATGGA
>CAYQRS010000290.1:0-1065 GCA_964419825.1 uncultured Eubacteriales bacterium | reverse complement strand
ACCCAGAACTGCGATCACGTCGTAGCGCTCCATGCTCGTTTCGAGCACGCGACTACTCGCATCGATGATCGTCACATTGTAGCCATCCGAGGAAAGCTGTTGGGCAAGCGTCGAGCCGACTTTGCCGTCACCTGCAATGATGATGTTCATAGACTGCCTCCGTTCCTCCGCCGTGCGGATGTTTTTGGTGAGGACACCGCATCTGTGGTGTATATCTGTCCATTATAGCACGCTTTCTCAATTTGGCAAGCGTTATCCTTTTTCGTCACGGAAACCTTTGCTGTATATTAGCCATAAAAAGTCCCACGTGACGCAAGGGTGCGTCGCGCGGGTGTATATTATTCCTATTATATCACACATGGGCGAAAAGTCTACATGAATTTTGTGAAATCGTCTTACGAATCTCAACCTTTTGATGAAAATAATATTGTGAAATCCTACAATTCTTGTGAATTCACAAATTTCCAGCAAAAAATGCTTGAAATATCATGAGATTTGCGTTATAACTATCACGTCAGAATTTTTGAATTCCATCCAGCGCTTTACTGGACGGGGAAATGAGGTCTTACTATGGAAAGAAAAGTTGGCACGATCTCCCGTGGCATTCGTTGCCCCATCATTCGTGAGGGCGACGATCTGGCGCAGATTGTTGTGACAAGCGTTATCGAAGCAGCTGAGAGCGATGGCTATGCGATCCGCGATCGCGATATCGTTGCCGTTACCGAGTCCGTCGTTGCACGTGCACAGGGCAATTACGCATCCGTCGATGCAATCGCCAAGGACGTTCGGGAAAAGCTCGGCGGTGAAACCATCGGTGTGATTTTCCCCATCCTCTCCCGTAACCGCTTTGCGATCTGCCTGCGCGGTATCGCGCGTGGCGCGAAGAAGATCGTCCTGATGCTCAGCTACCCCTCCGATGAGGTGGGTAATGAGCTTGTTTCCATCGACAAGCTCGATGAAGCAAAGGTCAATCCCTATTCCGATGTGCTCACCCTTGAGCGCTACCGTGCGCTTTTTGGCGAGAATCTGCATCCGTTCACGCTGGTCGATTACGTGCAGTATTAC
>CAYQRS010000289.1:0-1067 GCA_964419825.1 uncultured Eubacteriales bacterium | reverse complement strand
AGGTAGCGCTCCGTGATGGCGGTGAGGTCAGCGACGGGCACACCGAGCGTTTCCCCCAACGCACGCATTGCGTCGGGGTATTCTCCGTGGCTACCTGCGCAAAATGCGCCGCTTTCGTCGAAAAGTCGCCGTGCGATCGGTGTCACAAGCACAGGATATGCGCCTGCGCGCCGTGCCGTTTCGATAAAATGGGTCAGATTTTCCTGATATGCGCCATATGGCTCGGTGTGGCGGGCTTCCTCGGCTTTCTCGTCGTTGTGGCCGAACTGAATGAGAAGCAGATCGCCCGCGCGAATATCGCGCGCGACGGGGTCGAACGCGCCTTCGTCGAGGAATGATTTTGTGCTCCGCCCATTCAATCCGTGCGCACGGACGCTCACGCCTTCGCGCGTGTAGCGCGTGATGCCCTGCGACATTCCCGTTTGCGGGTAGGAATCGATCTTGTTAAAGGCAACGGTCGAGTCCCCAATGTAGAAAATGGTTGACATAAAACATTCTTCCTTTACGGTTCATAAACAGCACCTGCGAAAAGCGGGAGAGAATCGCTACTTGTGACGTAGAAGAGGAACGGACGGTCTAGGTAGAATTCGACTTCTTTGATATCATCGATCGCACCGGTCGCCTCCATGAGCAAAAGCGTGTATGCCGCCGCTTCTACGCCCTCCTCGTCGATCTTCACGCGCGCTGCATGGGTCGCTGCGTCAAGACGCGCGCTCGTTTCGGGCAGGATGGGGCTGAAATCTGCGCGCGTAGCGTCGAAAACATCCGTGATGCCGAGCTGTGTGAGCGCATTCTTTAGGCTTATGTTAGCACATACATCGAATTTTGGCAAGCGAAGCTTTACTTTGCAATATTCTCGCGAGAAGCCCTCGCCGTTTGCCAGCACGAGCGCGGTCGCGTCGCCCACATGGAGCACATCCTGCACGGTCACGCCCTCGTCGGGGAGTACAAGCCACATTTTGCTTCCGTCCATCAGAGAAAGTGCGATCGCGCCGAAATTCTCCCCGCGATAGTAGGTACTCCTGTCCGTTTGGCGCATATAGGTCACGGTGCGGGTCGTCCCGTCC
>CAYQRS010000288.1:0-1067 GCA_964419825.1 uncultured Eubacteriales bacterium | reverse complement strand
TAGCCCTGACGGCGCATTGTTTCAATAAGTATTGAAAGATGAAGCTCACCTCTGCCGCTGACCTTAAAGGTATCGGTCGATTCGGTTTCTTCAACACGCATACTTACATTCGTTTCGACCTCTTTGAAAAGGCGGTCACGGATATTACGGCTTGTTACAAACTTGCCCTCCTGACCTGCAAACGGAGAATCGTTAACGATGAAGTTCATTGAAATTGTCGGCTCATCGATTTTAATGAACGGAAGCGGCTCAACGCAATCCGTTGCGCAAGCTGTTTCACCGATGTTAATATCAGGTATACCCGAAACGCAAATCAAATCGCCAACCTGTGCTTCCTCAACCTCAACACGCTTCAAGCCCTCAAATTGATAAAGGCGTGAAATTCGCTGATTTTCCTGCGAGCCGTCGGTTTTGCAAAGCACGATTGACTGACCACGCTTTACGCTGCCCCTTTCAACTCTGCCGACACCGATTCTGCCGACATAATCATCGTATTCAAGCGATGAAAAGCGAATCTGAAGCGGTGCATCGGGATCGCCCTTGGGAGCATCGATGTTTTCGAGGATTGCATCAAGCAAGGGACGCATATCGCCCTCACGAACATTTTTATCCGCTGAAGAATAACCGTCTCTTGCGCTTGCGAAGATAACGGGAAACTCAATCTGCTCATCATCTGCACCAAGCTCGATAAACAAATCAAGAACCTCATCAAGCACCTGATCCGGTCTTGCACCCGGGCGGTCGATTTTGTTGACAACAACCAAGACCTTTTTGCCCAAGCCGAGTGCTTTTTTAAGCACGAAACGGGTTTGAGGCATACAACCCTCAAACGCATCGACAAGCAGCAAAACGCCGTCAACCATCATCATAATACGCTCAACCTCGCCACCGAAATCGGCGTGACCGGGGGTATCAACAACATTGATTTTTGTATTCTTATAATAAATTGAGGTGTTTTTGGAAAGGATTGTAATTCCCCTTTCACGCTCCAAATCGTTGGAGTCCATAACACGGTCTGCAACCTGCTCATTCTCACGGAATGTTCCGCTCTGCTTGAGCAGCTCATC
>CAYQRS010000287.1:0-1077 GCA_964419825.1 uncultured Eubacteriales bacterium | reverse complement strand
TCTATCAGGTGGGCAACCGCCTGCTCGAGCTTGGCGTCATCCAAGGGCGCGACATGACGAGCGAGGCCGCCATGACCAAGCTCATGTGGGCGATCGGACAGGGAATGTCCCCCAATGCCATCAAGACCCTTTTCGCTGAAAGTCTTTCCGGCGAGATCACAGCATAAATGCAAGAAAGGAAGCAAGTGCCTATGGATCCGATCTATGTAACCGGTCATCGAAACCCCGATACCGACTCCGTCGTTGCCGCGATGGCGTATGCCGCTCTGCGCAATGCCCTCGGCGACCGCGAATATGAAGCCGCCTGCCTCGGCCATGTATCCGACGAAACGCAGATCGTGCTCGACCACTTTGGCTTTGAGCCGCCGAAGCTGCTTAGAAGCATGTACACACAGGTCAAAGACCTCGATTTTGACCGCCCGCCCATCCTAAGCGGGGCAGTCACCGTCGGGCGCGCATGGTCGGAACTGCAAAAGCTGGGCGGTTCTGCCGCCGTGCCTGTGGCAAACGAGGACGGCACACTATTGGGAATGCTCTCGCGCGAGGATGTCGCAAATTACAACATGGCGCTTGTGGGAGGCGGTTCGCTCGAAAAAGTACCGCTTTTCAATGTTCTGTCCGTCCTTGAGGGAAAGCTCCTCAATGACGCAGGCGAAACGACCGATACCATCGGCGGAGACCTTTTCATTGCTCTGCCACAAAGTCGCGAGGAGCTTCTCTTCAATCGCCCCGAAACCATCGTCCTTTGTGGCGACCAGCCCGATATGATCCGCCGTGCGCTCGAAATGAACGTAAGCGCGCTTGTGCTGTGTCAGGCAGAGCTTCCCGATTCGCTCCGCTCCATGCCCACGACGACCTGCATCATCTCGACCCCATGGGAAGCATACCGCGCCGCACGCCTCATTTTCCAGTCCGCACCCATCAGTCGCATCTGTCGCACGAAGGATCTGAGCTGCTTCCATCTGGAAGACCGCGTGGACGATGTGCGCGAGCAGGTGCTCAAGCATCGCGACCCATGCTATCCCATCCTCGATGAGAACGAGAAGGTCGTCGGCGTGCTCACGCGCTACCATCTAC
>CAYQRS010000286.1:0-1081 GCA_964419825.1 uncultured Eubacteriales bacterium | reverse complement strand
GAATAACGTGCAGAAAAAGTGGTTTGCCATTGTATTGGCAGTGGCATGATTCAGCCTCAGATGAACGCACTTTTAGCATTAGAACGACGAGAGGTACATCCTCTCCCTGTATTCTCTGATGCCGACCTTGTCGGGGATCCTGTATCCGAACAGTTCGTAGGCGGCCTTCGCCTGGCGGTTCGGGGCGCTGACGATGAGGGTATCCCCGTCGCTGCGATAGCAGTCCGACGACTGCAGGTCGCAGATGTAGTCGGACACCGACCGGCCGGTCGGTGCCGTGACCTTCCTGATCAGCATGTAGACGATCAGCGTGATCATATCCTGCATGATCCTCCCGTTGACCGTCTCCTCCTTCTGCTTCGACAGCGGGAGCATTCCGACATACTCCTTGCCGCAGTTGAAGACGGTCTCGATCTCCGTCCTCCCGTAGTATCTGTCCAGCATCCTGTCCGGTTCTGTATCGATGTTCGATACCAGCACGAAGAAGCCTCCGCGGTACCGGATCCGGTTCTTCTCCCTCATGGACATGGCTCCGTACTTCTCCGCATCCTTGAACAGGTAGCCCTTGTAGTACTCCGATGCGTTCTCGTGATCCACATAGACGTAGGCGAACTCCCTCTTTCCGAAGATCTCGATCTCCTTCCTGATGCCGAAATAGGTGTGGCCCTGCCTGACGAAGCCGTACTTGGCATTCGAGAACAGCCGGTGCGTATCATCGAAGAGATTCTCGAATCCGTAGCCGTTCTTGGCCGGCATTCTGGCGATGAGGGTCTTGTCCGGATTGTCGTCGCGGTTGTAGGCATCGATCAGATCCCTGCAGACGTATCCGGCATCCAGCACCATGTCGTCGATATGGATGTCGATCAGCCTCGACACCTTCTCCGTCACACCCATTACAGTGCTCAGATCCAGCACGTTGCCCGGGATGAGATCGAACCATACCGGGAGCCCGGTCCTGATGTCGAGGACCAGAACGAGGCGGGTCCGGACTCCGACGGAGTCCAGACCGTGGGAGCAGATGCGGTTCGTAGGCAGATCGGATATGGAGTTCGGCAGAGGAGTGGAGTCGACATAGCACCCC
>CAYQRS010000285.1:0-1084 GCA_964419825.1 uncultured Eubacteriales bacterium | reverse complement strand
GGCCCTGTTTGAACTGCTCGTGGATGGCCGTCAGCTCCTCGGCGTAGGCAGAGAAATCATGGAACGCAGCCTCCAGATGAGGGCGGAGGTCTCCCATGTTCCCGCTGCCGATATGCCCGTACAGCGTGGCATTCAATTCGTCAAAAAGGGTAAGCCGCTCCTTTGCGTCGAGAGCATTGAGTTTCTTGAGATCCAGGGACCCGTCTTTCCCCAAGACATCTATGCCCCGGTACTCGGCGGTGTGCCGGATCAGGATAGCTGCTTCCGCCGCGCTTGTGTCCAGCAGTTCAGCGGTCCGGGCGGTGAAGTCGAGGTACGGCTGATAGCTGACCTGCTTCATCACATGGGTTAATTCGTGG
Source organism: uncultured Eubacteriales bacterium (assembly GCA_964419825.1). Taxonomy (GTDB): domain Bacteria; phylum Bacillota; class Clostridia; order Oscillospirales; family Acutalibacteraceae; genus UBA8612. Next base: position 725 of record CAYQRS010000285.1, on the reverse strand, counting down.
GGAGCGATCATCCCGCGGTTTGCCCCTGGCATGGTCTCCCGGAAGTAGATCTGCCCCTGGACGGAGAAAGCCGGGGCGTCGCCTCCGTTTTTCGCCCACGCCGCATCGGAGACAACGAAGCTCGGCACGCCATACTCCACCGCCGTCTGCTGCTCGGCGTAAGCCATGCTGCCCTCTGTCGGTTCCACGAGGTTGCCCTCGGCCCAGGCGCGGTGCGGCTTCTCACCGAAAGTCGGATTTAGTCCACGTGCCCCCCGTGGTACAGCTCCGTCTCGAACAGTTTCCTCAGCAGCTCCTCGTACCGTGCCTTCTCCTGCTCTGTTTTCTGTTCCTTCTTCCGCAGGACTTCCAACTCCGTACGCTCCTTTTCGGTCATCCTGGTTACCCCCCTTCACAGAATTCTCAGTACCACCCATTGTAGCACTGCCGGTCTCACCCTGCAAGCCGGATGTCTCGCGGTCGGTGTCGATGGAAAATTTCCGGTTTGGAATTTTCCCCTTGACATATCCGGTGTGCTGCTTTATGATGGTGTCGGATTCCAGCTCCGCCAACTCGGCGGGCAGGCTGAAGTCCGCAGCGCCATAACGTACACCGGTAGGAGCGTATATCCTATGGGGCAATGCGTTATCGGCGCTATTATTTTTGGAGTATCGACCCATTCTCTCGAAGAGGTCGGTGCTCCTTTTTTTGTTCCAGTACAGCACCATGCCCTTGTCCGCGAGCTT
>CAYQRS010000284.1:0-1094 GCA_964419825.1 uncultured Eubacteriales bacterium | reverse complement strand
GGGTGACGACAAGATCAAGCGAAAGCTCCACGGAGCACTTTGCCTTCATGGTAAAGGAAAGGCCCTCGGTTACATTGAGATCGGAGCTGTAAAGCTTCAGCGTGGTAGGCTGATCCTTTGCCATCTTGCCGTACAGCTTCATGGAAGTGCCACCATAATAAGCATCGGAATAGTCCATGATCGCAGCAAGGCCATTGCCGTCGCTCTGCTCGATATGCCAGCGGTAGGTGGGAAGAACATCCTGCATGCTGCGGTTGTTCCAGTCCTTAGCGGAGACCTTCGTGCCGTTGATGAAGAAATTGTAGCCGTTGCCCGTGCTGAAATTGGTCACGAACGGAACGGACTGCACGACCGTCTTTTCAATGGCATAGGTGGAGATACCTGCCCACTTGCCTTCCTGTGCAACGACGTCCACAAACGGGTCGCCCTTGGCATTGACCCAGAACTGGCTTTCCTTTTCCTGGAAATCGGTGTAGAAATCCTCTGCTGCAAAGTATGTCCAGCTCGGGCAGTACAGGCCAAGCGAGGTGTACGGCTTGCCATCGGGCGCATACAGATGCCAACGGACATTGGTCTTTGTGCCGTTCGCCTGCACGTCAATGCCTGCATAGATATCGTAAGGATCGACACCCAGCTCTTCTGCTTTCTCGGCAGTTGCCTTCAGAAGCTCATCGGGTGCGTAGGTTCTGGTGTTCCACCAGAAGTTGAGGAACATGCTGTCAGCGACAGCTTCCTGATCGTCGCCGATCACGAAATACTTATTCTTATCGGTAAGGGCATTCTGCCAGTCCATCTCGCCATCGACGGTCATAGAATCGTACCACATCAGCTGCAGGGAATCGCCTGCTTCCGTCTTAAAGGCCTTGATGAACTCCTGCATCAGCACCGCGTGCTCTGCGGTGAGCAGTCCGTCGGGGTCGCTCTCGCTACCCTCGGTCTCCTGGTTGATGAACCAACCGTCAAAGCCGAAGTATTCGCACACCTCGATGAGTTTTGCGACCATAGGGAAATTGCCATCGGCATCCTTTTGCAGGAAGTCGTTGAGCCAGCCGATCTTACCGCCGTGCGCCGCCTGCGGGAAGAAGACCGTACCC
>CAYQRS010000283.1:0-1095 GCA_964419825.1 uncultured Eubacteriales bacterium | reverse complement strand
GGTCGTCAGCGTCAGTTGTTTATATGAGAGTTGAATATGCACCGACTTATTTTGTCAGCGGCGACCACGATTATGCCGATGCTTATCTCGCCGAGCTTGAGCAGAGCGGCGTTCATGTGCTTGATTTTGAAAAAGAGGATATTGAGGTTAAGGGCAACAGATTGAGCCTTTACGGCATACGCAGTCAGTGGTTCTCGCCAACCTTCGATTTGAATAACGCCTTTGAACCCTCGGACAGCGGCAGAGTTAACATCCTGCTTGCTCATTGCCCGATGATGAGACTTTTTGAAAGCTTTGATTTGGATTTTGTTTTCAGTGCAGACACCCACGGTGGCAACATTCGTCTGCCGTTCATCGGTCCGCTCTATTATAATGGCTCGTTTCTGCCGAGGCTTTCCTACAGCGGCGAGATTTACGACAAGGGCAGCTTTAGAGTCGGCACAAAGCAGCTTTTCGTAACAAGCGGCTTGGGCAACTTTCCGTTGCCGCTTCGGTGGAACAACCGCCCCGAAATCGCCGTGATTACGCTGAGTGGTGAATAAAATTCCCTGTGTTATGCGGCTTTTGCAGCGGCGTAACCGCTCAAACAGTGAAATAGGGTGCAAAAGTATCATAAAAAATATCCGCAATTTATTGTAATTTGTGCTAAATTACAAAAGTTACAAAATTGCTTGCATATTAGAATGAAAAAGTATAAAATAACAAAGGTAAAAATATTTCCAACATAAATTTTTCGGAGGTATGTAAAAATGTCAGTTAAAGTTGCAATTAACGGTTTCGGTCGTATCGGCCGTCTCGCATTCCGTCAGATGTTCGGCGCTGAGGGCTACGATGTTGTAGCAATCAACGACCTTACAAAGCCCAGCATGCTTGCTCAGCTTCTCAAGTATGACACAGCACAGGGCGGTTACTGCGGTCGCATCGGTGAAAACCTTCACACTGTTGAAGCTGATGACGAAGCAGGCACAATCACTGTTGACGGCAAAACTCTTAAGATTTACGCAATGGCTAACGCTGCTGAGCTTCCTTGGGGCGAAATCGGTGTTGACGTTGTTCTTGAGTGCACAGGCTTCTACTGCTCAAAAGAGAAGAGCC
>CAYQRS010000282.1:0-1099 GCA_964419825.1 uncultured Eubacteriales bacterium | reverse complement strand
ATGTTACATCAAAGGTATGCGCAAGTGGCCCTTCCGATTCTTTTTTTCCTGCGACGCTTGCCCAATGCGTGATGGTCGGCGGTACGGCAAAAGCAAAGCTTCTGCGTCCGCGTTTGAAATTTGCCAAATGAACCCCTCCTTGCTTTTTCCTAGTATGCGCACATTCGGAAAAATCAAACAAAAACGGCGAAGACATCCGAAACAGATTCTTCGCCGTTATTCTTATTAATGCAAAGTATAGAAGCGGTAAAGCTTTTCGCAGTCATCATTGACATCTCGGTACATCCGACATTCCTGCAATGCAAATCCGACCTTTTCGATCACACGCCATGACGGAGCGTTGTCCTGACGGATGGTCGCAATGAGTTCGGGCACATTGTAATGCCTTAGAAAATGGGAGGTATATGCACGCACCATTTCGGTCGCGTAGCCATTTCCGCAAAACTGCGCACCCAGAAAACAGGTAATGCCGACCTTATTAAGATCAGGATAAATGCTAACACCGACCGACCCGAGAAATTCCCCTGTCTGCGCATGCGAAACGCCGTAGGCAAGGTAATCCGTTTGCGGATCGTCTGCGCGTGTCATACGCCCTGCATCCTCTACCCAGCCATCGATCCATGCAGCGCAAGCCCTGTCGAAGCCGACATCCATCAAGCTACCATCCGATGCCATGGCGGCGATCGAAATCGCATCCTCGGGGCGCAGATCATGAATGCGAAGTCTCTCTGTTTTGAACAGCATTGCTTACTCCTTGACCTGCTTCATGCTAAGGCTGATGCGGTGGCGCTGCTCGTCCACGCCGAGCACAACGACTTTTACGATATCGCCGACCTTCACCGCCTCGCTCGGGTGGCGCAGACGGTGGTTCGTAACCTCGGAAATGTGCACCAGACCATCCTGATGCACGCCGATATCCACGAAAACGCCAAAATCGATCACATTGCGCACCGTTCCCGTCAGAATCATGCCTGTTTTCAGGTCTTTCATTTCAAGAACATCCTTGCGAAGCACGGGCGCGGGAAGCTCGTCACGCGGGTCGCGGCCTGGCTTTGCCAGCTCCTGCGCAATGTCGCGGAGGGTCGGTTCACCGATTGCA
>CAYQRS010000281.1:0-1111 GCA_964419825.1 uncultured Eubacteriales bacterium | reverse complement strand
GCTGACGGCCTTGCAGACGATTTTGGCATCTGTGCTCGGCTTTGTGATCTATCTTGCCATGCTCACGCAGATGAATGCCGTGATCATTGCCGTGACGCTCGTGACGGCAGTGGCAAGCTTCTTCATTTCCGACGGCATCGAGCGCTCCGTGCATTCGTCCAACGAAAAGAATCAGAAAAATGTCAATGAAATGATGTACCCGATCAACACGGTCATGATGAATGATTCGGCAAAGGATATCCGCATTTTTCAGATGCAGCCTTGGCTTCTGACGGTATATCACAAGGCGTTTTCGCGCTATCGCACCGCGCATGGGCACAATGAGCGTATGCGCTTTGCAGGCAAGGGGGCAGATGCAATGCTCACGCTTGCGCGAAACGGCATTGCCTATGTCTATCTCCTGCGCGCAGTCATTGCGGGGGAAATGAGTGCATCGCAGTTTCTGCTGTATACCTCGGCGATCACGGGTTTTACCGCGTGGATCACGTCGATCTTGGGCGGTGTGATCGATCTGCATCGCGAAAGCATGCGCCTTTGCAAGGTGCGCGAGGAGCTTGAGTGGGAGGAACCGTTCCGATTTGCCAGTGGCAAGCGCGTCCCGCGTCGCGCGGATGGAAAATATGCCCTCACGCTGGAAAATGTATCCTTTCGCTACCCCAATGCGCAGGAAGATACCATTCACAACATGAACCTGACGATCCGCGCGGGCGAAAAGCTTGCCGTCGTGGGCTTGAACGGCGCGGGCAAGACGACGCTCGTCAAACTCCTTTGCGGTATGCTCGACCCGACCGAGGGGCGCGTCCTGCTCGATGGCGAGGATATCCGTAATTTCGACCGACGCGACTATTATGCCATGTTCACCGCCGTGTTTCAGGAGTTTTCCCGCCTGCAAGCGAGCATCGCGGCGAATATCGCCCAGAGCGAAACGCAGATCGATCTTGCACGTGTCGAGGACTGCGTGCGTCGTGCAGGCTTTGCCGATACGGTCGCGAAGCTACCGCACGGACTGGAAACGCATCTTGGAAAGCTCATTTATGAGGACGGCATCGAGCTTTCGGGCGGTCAAGATCAGCGCCTCATGCTTGCACGCGCACTTTACAAGGATGCACCC
>CAYQRS010000280.1:0-1121 GCA_964419825.1 uncultured Eubacteriales bacterium | reverse complement strand
TCTCTTTCTTTCATAGGTTAATACAACAAGCCTAAGACTTTGAAACACGTGATTAATATCAGTAGTTTTTATCTGAATTGCATGATGATTATAGGAGTATATTCTCCATAAGGCATCACTATCAGATAAAGTTGACCAGCATTGTCCATACACGAAATATTTGCTATGTTCCAGCTTAAGTAAATTATTTATCGTCGCTTCATAATTTCTTGGACAAACATTATAATACATATCTTCTATGATTTCTCGTCTATCCTCTGGATTTTCGATTTTACCAAACAGATCCCCTTCGTAATTATCGTCCCATGTTGCCGGACGTACATAACGTTCTCTTTTATTATGTAATAAATCTATGAATGTTTCCAAACTGATAATCCGATATAAATTCAATACTTCACCTTCCATCTCAATTACATATCACATTAATACTCGCCTTAACTATTTATCTTCAAATATCTTTAGTCTTTTTGCAATCTCATCTGGATCTGGTAGCATCGCTTTCATATCTTCCGGCACTGTATTTCGCAACTGATAAGTCGCAACACCTATCGGTGCACTCGTCTGTTTTAAAGCATACTCTACAAATGTTTTATCTTTACTCTTACAAATAATAATACCAATAGATGGATTCTCATCAGGTAGCTTTACCTGCTCGTCCAATGCGGTTAGATACAACTGCATTTTCCCAGCATACTCCGCTTCAAACTCACCTATTTTCAATTCTATTGCAACTAAACTTCTGAGCCTACGATGGAAAAGCAATAAATCAATATATAAGTCTCTGCTTCCAACTACCATGTGATACTGATTACCTATAAAAGTAAAATCACCACCCATTTCTATTAAAAATGCTCTAATATTATTGACTAACTGCATTTCTAACTCATGTTCTGAATATTCCGGTGATAACTCCGCAAAATCAAATGTGTATTCATCCTTAACTGCTAACTTTGCCTGTACTCTGCGTTCTGCCGGAAGTGTCACATCAAAATTAGTCTGATTTAACAAATATTTTTCATATGTTTGTGCCTCCACAAAATTTGTCAACACACGCTTTGTCCAACCATAGCGTTTTGTCATTTGAATATAAAATTCTCGTTGCAAATCATCCTTACATTTTT
>CAYQRS010000279.1:0-1141 GCA_964419825.1 uncultured Eubacteriales bacterium | reverse complement strand
CATCTAAATATAGCACATTGACGCAAGGAATGCAACACTTTTTGTGGATTTTGCTCACAAAAAGTTTGGAACTTCCCCGCATTCTAAAAACCGCCACGGCATAGCCTCTAGTGGGGTGCAATGCGCGGACACCCGAGGGCAGGCGTGCACAACGTCGCCAATTTTGCAAGTACTTGCGTATCACGCTTCGGGTGCGGAGTATTTTCTATTCTTTATTCTATCAAGCAGGAGGGTATCCGATGCGAAAAAGGGATCTATGGTTGATTATCGGGGCGGTCGTGATGGCGTTGATCCTTGGTGGCGCGCTGATGGTGGGGCGCGTGATCGAAACGGGAAGCTGGGGGCTGAGCTTCCGCACCGAAGGGGAAGCGCCCATCGGGAACGCATCGGGCGCAGCGCTTGCGCGCTACGATGCCGTATACGTCGGTGACACGACGCAGAAGGTGCTCTACCTGACATTCGACGCCGGCTACGAAAACGGCTACACAGCCGACATCCTCGATACGCTCCAAAAGCACGGCGTGTCGGCAACGTTTTTCCTTGTGGGCAACTACATCGAGCGCGCGCCCGACCTTGTTCGGCGCATGGTCGCCGAGGGGCACACCGTGGGAAATCACACAATGCACCACTATGATATGTCGAAAATCGCTGAAAAAGACGCCTTTCAAAAGGAGCTTTCCGATCTGGAAGCCCTCTTTTTCGACATAACAGGCGCGCAAATGCCCAAATTTTACCGTCCCCCACAGGGCATTTACAGCGAGGATAACCTCGCCATGGCGCAGGAAATGGGGTACAAAACCGTATTTTGGAGTCTCGCCTACGTAGACTGGAAGCAGGACGCCCAGCCGACGCGCGAACAGGCACTGCAAAAGCTTCTTCCGCGCACGCACGACGGCGCGATCATCCTGCTTCACTCCACCAGCCACACCAACGCCGATATCCTCGACGAGCTCCTCACCACATGGGAGCAGCAGGGCTATACGTTCGGCAACATCCAAGACCTGTTTGAAGAAAAAACGTAACGAAACGGCAGGCAAGCACCCGAGGACGGATGTCCCTACATCAAAAATCGAGCGTATCACCCCATACCAAAGGCTTCTCCCCCTCTGGGGGTAGAAGCTGGCAAAAATCGTAGATTTTT
>CAYQRS010000278.1:0-1143 GCA_964419825.1 uncultured Eubacteriales bacterium | reverse complement strand
CCCTACACATGGGGCACGGTCGGCATCCTCTATAATAGCAAATACGTGGATGAAGCGGATGTGACGGGCTGGGAGCTTCTGTGGAACGAAAAATATGCGGGCAAGATCCTCATGATCGACAATTCCCGCGACGCATTCGGTATCGCACAGCTCCTGCTCGGCTACGATGTCAATACGACCGACCGCACCGAGCTTCAGGCATGTGCCAACAAGCTTCTGGAACAGAAACCACTCGTACAGCAGTACGTGATGGATCAGATCTACACCACCATGCAAAATGAGGAAGCGTGGATCGGCGTGTACTACGCGGGTGACTGCATGATGATGATGCAGGAGAACGAGGATCTTCGCTTCTTCCTGCCCGAGCAGGATGGCTTCAACCTCTTCGTCGATGCGATGTGCATCCCAAATTGCGCACAGGAAAAGGAAGCGGCGGAGCTGTTCATCAACTTTATGTCTGACCCCGAGATTTCGGGTGCGAACATGGACTATATCTGCTACGGCTCGCCCATCAGCGAGGCACGCAATTATATGGACGCATCGCTTGCCGAGAGCACGATCATCTATCCTGCGGATGAAGTCCTGCAAAGCGGTGTCGGCTTCAGCTTCCTCCCCGAGGAGTTCAGCCGTTACCTCGAAACGCTCTTCATGCAGGTAAAAACCGAATAACCCCCCATGATCGCGACCGTGTACTTGCTTACACGGTCGCTTTTCTGTGCATGGCAGAAAAATTTCCCATTTTTTCTGTTTAGATGGGGTGAAATGGGGCAATACTCGGCTTTGGAGGTGCTTATTATGAGCAATAACAAAAGAAATGGGCGCGGTGTAGCAAAACGCACCTACATTGCGCTTGGCATTTGCGCGTGTGCGCTCGTGCTGACGGGGGTACTTTACTACCGCAACGCACAGCCACAGGAGCAGAGCGAAGATGTGACGGTCGGCAATGTTCAGCCGTCGCAGGAAAAGCAGGATCTTCCCGTGCTCGCGACACAGCCCGAGGAGCTGGCAAGCCCCACGGAGCAGACGGTCTCCCCGAGCACGACCCTTGCGGTGATGTATCCCGTAACAGGCGAAACGGTCTATGGCTACGCCATGGAAACGCTTAGCTACAACGAAACCACCCGCGACTGGCGCGTGCACAAC
>CAYQRS010000277.1:0-1144 GCA_964419825.1 uncultured Eubacteriales bacterium | reverse complement strand
AATTTGTTATCTAAGCCGTTGTAATAGAAATGGATGGTTGCAGACAAAAGTTCCTCGTTTTTATAGCCGATTTCAACCTTTTTCCAATCTGCTTCGCTTCCGCCGTAATAAACATCGGTGAGGCTTGTGCAATAACCAAACATACCCATTTCAATTTTCTTTAAACTTTTGGGTATAATTACAATTTTAAGATTATTGCAACCTACAAAAGCACCATATCCCAAATTCATAACACTTTCGGGAATGATTATACTTGTGATACCTGTCGCCGAAAACGCACCATAACCAATGCTCGTTACGCTGTCAGGAATTGTTATGCTTGTGAGATTTGAACAATTAAAAAATGCCAGATCATCGATTGTGACTAAACCGTTGCCCATTGTCAAGCTTTTGAGATTCTCGCAACGAATAAATGCACTATTACCAATGCTCGTTACGCTGTCAGGGAGCGTTATGCTTTCGAGAGCTTGACATTCATAGAATGCCCACATACCAATGCTTGTTACACTGTCGGGAAGCGTTATGCTTATAAGGTTTGTGCAATTATAGAACGCACCACCGGCTATTGTTTTTGTGCCTTCTTTCACAGAATATGAACCGCTTACGGAATCATTGAACGCAATAAGATGATTGCCGATATACAGCGCACCGTTTTCCCAATTTGATTCGTCATTAAAATAGGCATTATCAATAAACGCAAAAAGGCCAATGCTCGTTACGCTGTCAGGGATTGTTATGCTTGTAAGTCTGTAACAAGAATAGAACGCACCATCACCAATGCTCGTCACACTGTCGGGGATGGTTATACTTGTAATTTTATTACAATTAAGGAACGCATAATTATCAATGCTCGTTACGCTGTTGGGAATTGAATAAGCTGTTCTTTGATTGCCAATCGGGTACTGAATCAATTCAGTTTTATTCTTGTTGAAAAGAACACCATATTCATCGCTCGAATAATTCGGGTTGTTTTTGTCAACAGTTATGCTTTCAAGGCTTTCGCAATAACTGAACGCTTCATCACCAATGCTTGTTACACTGTCGGGGATGGTTATGCTTGTGATTTCTGTGAAAGAGAACGCACCACCGGCTATTGTTTTTGTGCCTTCTTTCACAGAATATGAACCGCTTACGGAATCATTGA
>CAYQRS010000276.1:0-1146 GCA_964419825.1 uncultured Eubacteriales bacterium | reverse complement strand
AAATGCGTGAACTCGTTGACTCCGATGCAAATAAGGTAACAAAGGTGTTCAGTACGCTTTTTGAGGAGTGATGACTATGCGAGCGTATTCACAGGATTATTTGAATGATGTGGTGGAAAATCAGGGCAAACTCTTTGACTTCGTGGCTCAAAGTTATCCCGATTGCGACACCGAAGATTTTATCAAAACCTATATGGCAAGCAAGACAAGAAAAAGTATTGACGAAGCGAAAGCCTATGTCAATACAATGAGTGCCAAAGAGTTGTGGGATTACTTTAATGAAACGGAGCGGTATTCTTTGAAGTCCGGTAAGGCTCTTGATGGCTTTATGCCCGATTGGATCGGAGAGTTTTATGCCTACTATCAATGGTATTATGACATTCCGAGTGCTGAAGTGCTGAAAAAAGTACCCCTTGACTTTATTAAGAAAGCCTATTACGGTCTGCACGACTTGGAACTCGATTTGGCGGTACAAAAGGTAGGTAGTGTATGATGAGCGTGGTTTGCTTTCATAATCCCAACGAGGAAAACGGCTATTTGAGTAATTGGTATCCGTCAGCCTTTACTGCCCACGGTATACCCTTTTCCTCAATGGAACAGTTTATGATGTATCGCAAAGCAATTAGTTTTCACGATGAGCCTGTTGCGGCTCTGATCCTTGCCACAGACGATGCTGTGGAGATAAAAGCACTTGGTCGAAAAGTGTCGAATTACGATGAAAGCCTATGGAACGGTGTCCGGCAGATCGTGGTTTATGAGGGATTGCTTGCAAAGTTTTCGCAAAATGAGGATTTAAAAGCAAAACTCAAAGCCACCGACAATGCCATTTTAGCGGAGTGTGCAGTCAAAGACCGAATTTGGGGTATCGGGTTGTCAATGAAAGATCCCGATAGGTTTGATAAATCCAAATGGAACGGTCAAAATCTGCTCGGATATGCCCTGATGATGGTGCGAGAAAGGCTCTAATTGACATATTCTTGGGAACAGCGTAAGTTAGGAGAGTTAGTTGAATTTTATAATGGCGATAGAAGTTCACGTTACCCGAATGATAGCGATATGGTTTCAGAAGGTATCCCATTTATCAATCCTTCTTTCTTATAGCGTTGTATCAAGCGATTGACAGTTCTTACAGTACAACCAAGCTTG
>CAYQRS010000275.1:0-1170 GCA_964419825.1 uncultured Eubacteriales bacterium | reverse complement strand
TCCCTTCTGGCGGCACTTTTAGAGAGCGTTTCTTTGCGAATTGCAAGGAACGAGAGGCAGGTGGACATGAATATGGCACTTGAAAGTGTGTTTGCAGAATATCATCAGAATATGTGGAAGGAATATCACGTATTGGGATTAGATGCATCTTATAAAAAGGGCCATTTTTCCTATGAAAATGTGTTAGAACGTCTGCAATATTATGGGGCAGAACATACGGAAAATGTAGTAGAAGAGGCGGAATTTTTAACAGATTGTAATGGACGTGCATTTTATCGGTTGGCGGTAAATTATGAGCTTGGAAAGTACGGAATTTCGACGAACACAGATGACGGTTGGAGTGATGTCGATAAAGAGGGCGCAAATTGCGGAAAAGAACAATCCGATGTACAAAATGAGATCGATTTAAAATTAGACGAATCGGAGGTGGAATTACCAGAAAAGGATAATCCGCTTGGGATTTTTGACAAGGTATCAAAGACCGGCCTTCTAACTATGTGTGATGTGGATGTTGAGGAATTGTCGAAGGAAAAAATAGATACAGATAGTTTGCCATCTAAAAGAAAACTTCAAGAGGGTAATAGCAGTTTTGCGGTCGAGGGTAAGAGCGGAGTAACCGGAAAAGCATTATTTGCAAATTATCTGCTTCGTCATTTTTCTTCTTACACAATGCCAATCGAGGAGAGAAAGCTTCGATGCGAGGCGGAATATTTGCTTAGTGGGAAAAGTACGGAAGCAGAGAATCTGGAGGCGGTTCTACAGAAAATTCTGTGGCTTCGTTTTCCGGTCAACTACACGTATCTACTGAGCTCGCGGGTAAAGCAGGCAGAAGCCGAGGCAACGGCGACAACACTTTGCAGTCTTATTGCGTTGCCGGAACTTACTACAGTTATCAAGCATGGAATCCTGCTTGCATGGGCATACGGTGAGTCGATTGTAGATGTGCAGGTGTTGGCGGATAAGGGCAGTGTGCCGGCAATAAAAAACGATGAAAATTGGCAGCTTCAGATGTCATCTCTACTTAATTTGGGAGAAAAAGAAGTGAAGGATTCGGCAAAAGAAAATGAGAATGGATTGGATTATAAGAAATATCTTTATGCTCTTTTTGTGCTGAAAGAGAAAGAAGAATTGAGTATGCGAGCGCTGGATATGATGGAGATACAACTTGGA
>CAYQRS010000274.1:0-1170 GCA_964419825.1 uncultured Eubacteriales bacterium | reverse complement strand
ACTCTTGACTTAATCGTCAAGATGTGTTATAATATTCACATAGGTATATTGAAAACTTATAATATTTCAAAATTCTACATCTAAAAAGGAAGATCGTTTATGAACAAAGTTACGATAATCGGAACCGGCAGTGTCGGTTCCACCATCGCCTACACCCTGACAGTCACAGGTCTCGTCTCCGAGATCGTCATGATCGATGTCAACAACGAAAAGGCTCTCGGTGAGGCACTCGATATCCGCCAGGGTACTCCCTTCTGCGGTCCCTGCTCCATCTATGCCGGTTCCTATCGCGATGCCGAAGGCTCCAACATTGTAATCATCACCTCGGGTATCGCACGCCGTCCTGGTCAGTCCCGTCTTGATCTCGCACAGACCAATGTCAACATCATTAAGAGCATAATCCCTCAGATCACCAAGTACGCACCCGATGCAAAGTACATAATCGTCTCCAACCCAGTAGATATCCTCACCTACGTTTTCTGCAAGCACTCGGGTCTTCCCGAAAGCAGCATCATCGGTTCCGGTACCATCCTTGACACTGCACGACTCCGTTCGCGTCTCTCCGAGTACTACAGAATCAACCAGCAGAACGTACACGCATATGTCATGGTGAGCACGGCGATTCGTCCTTCATTCCGTGGTCGGTCGCAAACATCTCGAACGTTCCGCTCTCCGAGTGCGACAAGCTCATCACCAACAACGACACCGTATGTCCGAAGCTTGACTTCGACGACATCGAGACCTATGTCCGCAAGTCGGGCGCACGTGTCATCGAGCGCAAGGGCGCGACCTTCTATGCCGTTTCGGTATCGGTCTGCCACATCGTAAAGTCGCTTCTCTCGGGAATCGACACGACCATGACCGTTTCGACCATGATGCACGGCGAGTACGGCATCGACGATGTATGCCTCAGCGTACTCAACATCGTCGGCTCCGAGGGCGCACACGGAAAGATCCTCGTTCCGCTCACCGATGACGAGATCGCAAAGCTCCGTCACAGCTCCGACTGCCTCAAGGACATCATCAAATCTATCGAAATATAATCACAATAATATAATATAAGGAAACAAAAAGCTATGGAATATCGCATCGAACACGACTCTATGGGCGAAATGAAGGTTCCCGCCGATCGTCTCTGGGCTGCTCAGACCGAGCGTTCCCACGAGAATT
>CAYQRS010000273.1:0-1173 GCA_964419825.1 uncultured Eubacteriales bacterium | reverse complement strand
GCTTATAGGGACGATAAAGGTCCTCGACCTCGGTCAGCGTCTTGGCTGAATCGATCGCAGCGGACAGTTCCTCGGTGAGTTTCCCCTGATTTTCGATGGATTTTTTAACCTCGTCGCGTCGGTTCTGTAAATTGCGCAGGTACGTCAGGCGCGTTTCAAGCTCGCGCAAGGTCGTATCGTCCATTGCGCCATGCTGTTCCTTGCGATAACGGGCAATAAAAGGAATGGTGTTGCCCTCGTCCATGAGGTTCACCACATTTTGTACATATTCAAGCTTCTGACCGAGCTCTTCAGCCAGAATTTCGGGAATAGAACGCATTTGATCATCTCCTCGTGAAAATTCGCAAAGCACATCATAGCACAGTTTTCCCGAAAATGGAAGCAAAAAATCAAGCAAGGCGCTCTGCAAGCTTCGCGATAAACACCTTATTGCTCGGGCATGAAATGCGCCCGCTTCGGTCGGGTGCAAAATAATCCGACCATATCGCCTCATCGCGCCTATTCCACGCGCCCTTGATTGCCATGCGCATCGAATGCTCCACTTGCGTGGGATTATCATTCCCGCAGATCGATGCGACGTTTGCATAAAGCTCCTTAAATACCTGCTGGTCGGGATCTTGTGCAAAGAGCGGGATACCAACGCGAAGCTGCTGATACCCGTCCAGATGCGTCGCAAGGCCGAGTTGACGCAGATGCCCTGTCGCTTGCTCGATCATGCCTACCGTGTGCTCGGCGGTCGTGCGAAAGCGATCCATCCGCTCGATATGCGATGCAATGGAATCGGCACTACATGGCTTCATCATAATATACCCGACACCCAGCTCCATGAGCGCAAACTGAACATAATCCACAGGAAGTGCCGAAAGCGCAAGAACCGTCTGTGGCACATCCGTGCCCGCCTGCTGAAGCACCGTGATGCCATCCATCTGCGGGAGCATCAAGTCGAGGATAAGCACATCGATCGACGTACTGCAAAGCATCGAAAGTGTCGCTATCCCGTCTGTGCATGTAAATATCTCATATTGCTTGTGTAGGCGGTGCTCCAGAGCATCGCTTTGCTCGGTCGAAGTCGTTGCTATGAGTAGTTTACGCATATATCCTCGTCCCTCTCTGTTCTTGCCATAAGGAGCTTTGTCCTTTGCGTAAAAATCATAGCATATTTTTTGCTTGAGT
>CAYQRS010000272.1:0-1175 GCA_964419825.1 uncultured Eubacteriales bacterium | reverse complement strand
ATTAAAATAGTGGTATAAATATATTATATTAACGGAGGCGAATCATGAAGAAAGTTATTGTCATATCAAAAACACATCTCGATTTAGGCTTTACTGATTATGCGGAAAATATTAAGCAAAAATATATTAACTCTTTCATCCCGAATGCCATCGATTTAGCAAAAAAAGTTAACACAGATAATGAAAAAAATTTCATTTGGACAACCGGTTCGTGGATTATTAAAGAAGCATTAAAAGATCCTAAGCAAAAATATGAGCTGACTAAAGCGCTCGAAACCGGCAATATTGTTCCCCACGCATTGCCGTTCACACTTCACACTGAATTGTTAGATACAGACACACTTGATTACGGGCTTTCAATCGTTGATGAGCTTGATAAAATCCGTGGTCGAAAAACCGTTTCGGCAAAGATGACCGATGTACCCGGTCACACAAAGGGATTGGTCAATCTGCTGGCAAAGCATGGGATAAAGCTTTTGCACATAGGTGTAAACGGAGCATCGGCATTGGTTGATGTTCCTCCTTGCTTTTTGTGGAAAAGCGGCGATGACGAAATAGTGGTCATTTATTCAGGTGATTACGGCGGTGCTTTTAAAAGTGACTTAATCGATGAAGTTCTGTATTTTGATCACACAGTTGATAACCGTGGAGCACCATCTCCCAAAAAGGTTTTAAACAAAATCAGCGAAATTGGCAAAGAATATCCCGACTACAAGATTACTGCGGGCACAATGGATGACTTTGCCGATATTATATGGGAAGTGCGTGATAAGCTCCCTGTTGTTGATGGGGAAATGGGTGATACTTGGATTCACGGCAGTGCAACAGATCCATATAAATCAGCTTCACTGCGTACACTTATTTCACTCAAAAACAAATGGTTGAGTGATGGTTCATTGATAAGAGAATCCGATGAATATGATAAGCTTGTCAATGCAATACTTTGTTTAGCTGAACACACATGTGGATTAGATTCGAAAATTTATTTTTCCGATTACGGCCATTATCTAAAAAAAGATTTTAAAAAGGCAAGAGAAAAAGACTCAGTCAAATATCGACATATTTTCAGTGACTTACCTCAGAGCATTTTGCCTATAAAAGAACGCCTTAACGGCAGACGAAAAAAAGGTTATTACAGTGTTCTTGAAAAAAGCTGGGCTGAACAACGTGAATAC
>CAYQRS010000271.1:0-1192 GCA_964419825.1 uncultured Eubacteriales bacterium | reverse complement strand
CTCTTATGGTGAATATATTGTTGCTTTAGCTGTGAATTTGTGCTATTATATTCCTATTAAGCTCGTGTTTTGGTTGAGCACGGCAATGGTTTTATTGCATAGGCGCAATAAAGCAAAAATTAAAAAGGAGAAAAAACTATGTACGCAATTCTCATCAAATTAAAACCCATTTTTGCTGCGATTATGTCCGTTTACACATTAATCGGAGGACTTTTCGTAGGTGAGCCTGCTGTTCCGAAGGGCGACATTGAGCTTGTTACAGAATATGCTTACAATCTTGATGACGGTCTTTCATTCGGTCAGGGCATCACAACCGATGGCGAATATTTCTACGGCTTCGGTACTCTTAAAGTAATCGGCTATTGTGCAATCACAAAGCTCGATGTCGCAACAGGCGAAATCGTTAAGACTGCCGGCTACTGCGTTCCGAGCGAGCTGACCAAAAAGGGTTACACTCACTTCGGTGACGGCGATTATTACGATGGCAAGCTTTATGTTGCAGTTGAAGATAACGGCTTCAAAAAGCCTGCAATTATGGTTTACGACGCTGAAACACTCGAATATCTCAATTGCTACTATGTCCCCGAGCAGGGCATTGGCGACGGTCATATCCCGTGGTGCCTTGTCGATAACGGCGTAATCTATTACAGCCAGTTCGATAACGTTAACGAGATCAAGATGATCTCACTTGAAGACGGTTCATACCTTGGCTCAAAGAAGCTTGATGCTGAGCTTTTCGCTGTTCAGGGCGGCGATTTTGATGGCGAGTATCTCTACCTTGCAACCGACGATGGCAGCGGCAAGGTCAGAGAAACCTACAGAATCAATATGACAACAGGCGCAACAGAGCTTGTCTTTGAGCGTGACCTCGGCATCTCAACAGCAGAGGCAGAGGGACTTTGCATTTACCAGTTCGCTAACGGCACAAAGTTCCACTTTGTTGATGTTGACGCTCAGCTTAAAATCAGAAGCTATAAATAATTCAGTTATCTCGGAGGGGCTTTTCAAAAGCCCCTCTTTTTTATTGCAGGAGATTCAGCGAAATTTTGCGAATACTCTTGACAAATCGCCGCATATAATATAAAATAATAAGGCTTTAGAAATTCAATATGCAGGTATGGCGGAACTGGCAGACGCGTTAGATTCAGGTTCTAATGAGGGCAACTTCATGCAGGGTCGATTCCTGTTACCT
>CAYQRS010000270.1:0-1199 GCA_964419825.1 uncultured Eubacteriales bacterium | reverse complement strand
CATTAATACATGACGCCAATGCCGAACTGCTCATCTTCAATCCAAGGTCCTCAATAACCTCTTCCATAACCGGTCGGCTCTTCGCAACTTCAATAAAGTCTACAGTCAGTGATGTGCTTAAGCTGACATTCATGGATGTAAGCTGTGTCTCTGAAAAAATATACATCTTAGACGTAGCCGAATACTGTGGTACAACAAAGTTCTTCGTGTAAACAAACATCGTCGTGGCTCCTATCACGGCACACAACACGATAATCCATAATCTTCGTCTTACAATCTCTAAGATCTCTCGTAAATCTATCTCCAGTTCTTCCTGGCGTTCTATATGTTCCTGCATTCTCTTTCCCTCACGTAAAATTTGATATTCATGTCATTGTAACACATTTTTCACTAAAACTCAATCTGTGTCTGACAATATATTTCGTGGATTGCGTTCAAATAACTGGCGGGCATATACCTCTCCATATTTCTTTGTTACATAATTTCTGCATTCTAACATGTTCGGTCTCCGACTTTCCATGTCATGTGCATCACTCGCAACAAAATGTACCAGACGCTTTTGTAAAAGTTTTTTTGTGTATCCTTTCAGGCGGAATCCATGCTCACCCAAAACTGCAGCTGTAGATATCTGTATATATGCACCGAGTTCAACCAGTTCCTCAACCTGTGTAATCTCTTTCATCACGTCCGGATATCGTTCTACATGTGCAATAATCGGTCGAAATCCTGCCACCACGAGCTGATAAATCCAATTTCTCACCTTATCATAGCTGTGTGCAGAAGAAAACTCAACAAGCACATATTTACCTTTGTTAATCCGATATAACGGATTAGCCTTTAGTTCCTCGACCATATCTGCATTCGCATGATATTCCCGTGCGAGATGAATATCCATCGCAAGCCCCATCTTTCGAACTTCATGCTTTACATACTCTGCCCGTTTCACGACAAGCTCCGTATCTGCTTCAAACATGCCTTTTCGATAGTGTGGTGTTAAAACAAGTGCTCTGACACCATCTTCGTATTCTTTTTTCAAAAGCTCTCTCACCTGGGATTTGGTCTGTGCACCATCGTCCACCGCCGGCAGGATATGACAATGCATATCAACCATGCCTTCTCTTATCTCTTCATTACTCATCAATCTCCACCGCCAATACAAGCCAACGTTTCGTCGGCTGATTTCCAATACAGGTGCTGAG
>CAYQRS010000269.1:0-1205 GCA_964419825.1 uncultured Eubacteriales bacterium | reverse complement strand
CGCCTGTGACTTCGCCCATGGCTTCCATCGCTTCTTCTACGTCGATGAGCACGAGATCGGGCGTTACACCGCTTTTTAGTCCTGCAAGTGCGCGGGCAAGGGCATCGTGCGCGCGACGGATGGCATCGAATTGCCGCGCATTAGTCAAGATCGAACCGTCGCAAGGCGTTTCGTTTTCAAATATCATCCCCACAGCCTGTGCCAGCTGTTCCAGACCCTCACCTGTTGCTGCGCAGATGTTTACAACGTAGAGGAAGGGAAGTTCACACGGCTCGACGGCGCGCCCGAGATCTGTTTTGTTGATGAGCGCGATGACGTTCTCATGCGCTTCACACAGCGAAATGATCGCCTCGTCGTCTGCATCGAGTGGCTTCGAGCCGTCGCAGACAAAAAGCACGAGGTCGGCATTTTCAATAGCGTTTTTGCTTCGTTCCACGCCGATGGCTTCTACGGCATCGCCTGTTTCGCGTATGCCCGCCGTGTCGATGAGCCGAAGGCGCGTCGTGCCGAGCATGACGCTTTCTTCGACGGTATCGCGCGTCGTACCTGCAATGTCCGTGACGATACAGCGTTCATATCCCGCAAGTGCGTTAAGAAGGCTGGATTTGCCGACGTTTGGCTTGCCGATGATGGCGGAGGCAACACCTTGGCGCAAAATGCGTCCCTGTTCATAGGTGGAAAGCAGGGCAACAAGCTTGCGTTGATCGGCTTGCAGAGTGCTTTCGTATGTATCCAGACCGAAATCTTCAATATCCTCGTCGGGATAATCGAGAACTGCATGGAAATGACTGCAAAGGTCGGTCAGCTCACTATAAATGGGGGTGAGCTGTTTTTGCAGTTTTCCGCCGACCTGTCCTGCGGCATTGGCGGCGGTATCGGCGGTGTCGGCTTCAATGAGGTCGATCACGGCTTCGGCTTCCGTAAGTCCGAGCTTTCCGTTCAAGAATGCACGCTTTGTAAATTCGCCACGTTCGGCAGGCTTTGCACCTGCGCGGTAGAGCGCATCGAGCACACAGGAAAGCACAGCGGGAGAGCCGTGACAATGAAATTCAACGGTATCTTCACCCGTGTAGCTATGCGGTGCGCGCGAAACGACAGCCATTCCTTGATCGATTGTTCGCCCATGTGCATCGTGCATCGTACCGAGCAGAAGCTTGCGGTCGGGGGCAAGAGAAAGAGGTGTGCGCCCATTCGGCGTGAATACC
>CAYQRS010000268.1:0-1206 GCA_964419825.1 uncultured Eubacteriales bacterium | reverse complement strand
TATCAGCATGGATTCCGTCCTTTCACTGCTTGAAAATTATATGCAGGGCATTACGGGCGTGATCGAGCAGACCACCGCGCCTGCACGGGATGCGTTTACGCAGACATTTGGAGCACTTGCACGCGATATGCTTCAGGAATATGTCCTCACCAACGGAATAGACGGCACGGCAAAGCTCTACTTGACGCAGGCGGAGAGCCTTGTGGACAGCTACCTTGCAGGTGCAAGCGCGCAGTCGATCCTCTCTCCGCTTTGCACCCAATATGGCGTTGCAATGGAAGATTATGTGACAGTTTGCCGTCCGTTGCTCTTTTCCATGCTTACGGGCTATATTTCCGATAATCTTGCAGTCGATACCGCAAATTATATGTTGACTACTACTTCCGAGCTGATCGTGGATACCGAGCCGACAGACGAAGAAACGACCGCATCAACGGAAGAAACAACTGCGCCCACCGAGGAAACGACTGCACCAACCGAGGAGACAACAGCCCCAACGGAAGAAACGACGCCCCCTACCGATGAGCCCACGCTTCCTACCGAAGAGATCGAGCTTCCGACTGTACCCAATATCGAGATCGACCCATCGCAGTATTATGCCCCTATCACGGCGGAGAGCATCGAGGGGATCATTGCGGATTTCTCTGCGAACACCGTCTTTGAGGGCGCGGCAGGTGCAATGTCCTTGAAAATGTCCGAGGGGATCATCCGTGCGACCATCGAAGCGAAGCTTGCAGGCTTCAGCGAGGTGCTCACAAGCTATTTCGGTTCGAGCTTCTATGTCGATCAGAATGCGCTTGCGCAGGCGTTCCAATTTACCATGACGCAGGAGGATCTCATGCGCCTAATGAATGCCATGTCCGCAAGCGATAAGGAAGCGACGGCGCAGAGCAATCTTCTCAGCCTTGGCTATGCAGACCTTTCCGAGCCATCGTCTATCTCTGTCTATCTCAAGGATTTCGAGGGAAAAGAACAGTTCCTCGATTTTATCGACAGCTACAATGAAAAAATGGAGGCGCTTGAGCAGGAAGAACAGGTCATCAGTTACACGGATGTTACGGGCATCTTGATGAGCTCGGTCAGCACCATCATCAATAGTGTTACCTATGTGCTCATTGCATTTGTTGCCGTTTCGCTCGTCGTTTCGTCTATCATGATCGGCATTATCACGCTCATCTCGGTGCAGGAGCGCACAAAAGAGATCGG
>CAYQRS010000267.1:0-1210 GCA_964419825.1 uncultured Eubacteriales bacterium | reverse complement strand
GCGCATAGCGACATCGAATTTCAGTATTCCGGCTATTTCATGGCTTACCGCTACTGCTACAATGCGCTCCTTTCCGCAGGCACGACGGAGGCTTCCGCCGCTGCCGCGCGCGTGCAAAAGGGCGTGAATGAGAAGCTGTATTCCGATATGGCATCTTACAGCAAATTCTTCCAGGACAACCGCAGCGATTCGGCTACGAAGGTCGCCACCGTCGCCAACGACACCTATCTGAAAACGAGCGGTGACAGCGCGGGCGTTGCGTCCTATGGCGAGGTGTGCGACCTGCTCGTGTCGTGGCACATTCAGCAGATCGTCCTGCCGTCCATCGCCGACGATGAGAAGGCATTCGACCCCTTTGATAAGAACTGGGTCTACCCCCAAGAATCGACGGAGGCTGCCTGATATGGACAAAATGCGCCAGACTCTGCAAGCGGGACTGCCCGAATTATCCCTCGCGCTCCCCGATGCGACCCTCGATTCCCTCTGCGCGTTCGCGCGCGCCATGGTCAAGCAGAACGAAGTGATGAACCTCACAGGCATCACCGAGGACGAAGCCGTTGCCAAGCTCCATCTGCTCGACAGTCTGACCGTCCTCGCCTGCGCCGACCTTTCGGGCAAGCGACTGATCGATGTCGGCTGTGGTGCGGGCTTTCCCGGTGTGCCACTTGCCATTGCCTGCCCCGACGCGCAGATCACGCTGCTCGATAGCCTCGGCAAACGCATGAAGTGGCTCGAAAGCGTCCTGCCGACGCTCGGCGTGCACGCCGAATGCATCACCGCCCGCGCCGAAGAAGCGGTCACAACCCTTCGCGAGAGCTATGATTTCGCCACATCCCGCGCCGTTGCGCGATTGAATATCCTGCTTGAGCTCACCGCGTCCTATGTCAAGGTCGGCGGTGCGGTGCTTGCCATGAAGGGTTCTGCCGCGCATGAGGAGCTTGCCGAGTGCGCAGGCGCAATCAAAAAGCTCGGGCTGAAGCTCGAGGACGTCCGCGAATTTTCCATCGACGGTGCGACCCATGCGGTGATCGTCCTGCGAAAGATCGCTCCCACCCCCGCGCAGTACCCCCGACGCTTCGCAAAAATCAAGCAATCTCCCCTCTAACTGAAAAAAGAGCAGCACCCGCTGCTCTTTTTTTGTCGGTTTGCGCACACTTTTTGCGCCACTCTTGACTATCCCGACTGTCATTGGTATAATAGGGGCGATGTG
>CAYQRS010000266.1:0-1213 GCA_964419825.1 uncultured Eubacteriales bacterium | reverse complement strand
AATAACTACTACTCTATAATACAAGGAAATGGATATGAAGAAACTTTTTGCTCTGCTTCTCGCGCTTGCTATGGTGCTCTCCATGGTGGCGTGCGCAGCAAATGAACCCGAACAGACCACCGCTTCGACGGATACAAACGCCGAAGCAACGACCGAAGCCTCCGACGCAACCGAGGCAGTCGTTGACAATACGCTCGTCGAGTATTACATGCAGAAGGCGAACGAGGTCATCGTCACCGATACCGACGTGACCTTCACCGACGACAGCGGTCGCGGTGAGCTCACCGTGAAGAAGAACCCTCAGAATGCGGCGGTGCTCTATGGTAGCCTTGCCTGCCTTTGGTACGAAGCAGGCGGAACGGCACAGCTCGCCATCGGCGGTAAGAACAATACCACGCTTTATAATGAGCAGATCGGCAGAGATATCGCTGAGGACGAGGGCGTGACCGTCGTCTCCGACAGCAATGCAGGCAGCAAATGGGATGTCGAGGCGATCATTGCCCACAATCCCGACCTCATCATCTGCTCCATGGGTATGACCGGTTATGAGACCATCGGTGCGACCGCCGAAGCTGCAAATATCCCTGTGATCGCCATTCAGTACGACCATGTGCAGGATTATCTGAAGTGGTTCAAGGTGTTCTGCAACCTCACGGGTCATCCCGAGCTGTGGGAGGATGTCGCCAATGCGACCGCGCAGAAGATCATTGATGTCGCTTCAAAGCTCCCCACCGATGTGCAGGCATCCCGCGTTGCCGTCCTCGGCGTTGTTTCCGGTAAACTGCGTGCCTACGGCACGGAAGCGGCTGCCGGCACTATCCTCAAGGAGCTGGGCGGTGTGAACGTCTTTGACGATGGCTCGAACCCCTTTGAGTCCGTCGATATCGACCTCGAGCAACTCTATGCTGCAGATCCCGAGATCATCGTCATCAATCAGCGTGGCGCGCAGGGTGATACCATCGCGCAGCTTGAAGAAGTCGTCGGTGGCAACCCCGTCTGGGAGAGCCTCGATGCTGTGAAAAACGGCGTCATCTTCCTCGAAAAGGGTCTTTTCCACAATAAGCCCAACCACCGCTATCAGGAATCCTACCTCGTCATGGCACAGGTGCTCTATCCCGATACCTTTGGCGAAGCCGAAACCACCGAAAGCCACTATCCTGTGACGATCACGAACTATAACTACGCAGGTGAGGAAGTCACCTATACCTATGAA
>CAYQRS010000265.1:0-1217 GCA_964419825.1 uncultured Eubacteriales bacterium | reverse complement strand
GGATGGAGATATCGCCCCGCGCCATATATTCCGCCCACGGCACGAGAATGCACGCATCGTCCCACCAGTCCACGGCGAGGGTCGGCATCGTTTCGGGAAAGCCGAAGCCCTGACGCGGTACGGTATTCGGAATGCCACCTGTGGGGCGCTGTTCGGCGCGCAGATCGCGCAACCATTTGCGCAGGAAACGACTCATATCGTAGTTAAAGCAAGCCGTCGGGGAAAAGAGCGCGATATCACCCGTCCAGCCCATGCGCTCGTCGCGCTGGGGGCAATCGGTCGGGATCTCGACGAAATTCGAGCGCGCGCCCCATGTGATGTTTTCCTGAAGCTTCGTGAGCATCGCATTCGAGCAGGCAAAATCACCGATGCGCTCCACGTTCGAGTACAGCGCGCGGGCGCGCACCGTGATATCGGCAGGCGCGATACCCGAAATGCAGATGTAGCGAAAGCCCATGTATGTCAGCGTCGGGGAGAAAGTCTGCTCGCCCGCGCGACAGATATAGGTGATCGTCGCCTTTGCCGTGCGCAGGAATGCGGTGTTGAGCGTTCCGTCGGGATTTAAGATTTCGGCATGGCGGACGGTCACGACCTGCCCATGCTTTGCGCGCAAGCGCAGATCGACGACACCTGCAAAATTCTGTCCGAAATCGTACACCGTTCCCTCCGGTGTTTCGTGCTGTGCGATGGGGGTGAATGCTTCGTGCGCGCGCACGGGCGCGCCGTAGGCTGCGATGAGCGCGGGGCTGTGGCGGGGTTTTTCGCGCGTGGCATTGCGCCAGACGATGTTCGCGGGATCGAGCGACGCGTCATAAATCTCGCCGTCGTAGAGGTCTGCCATTCGATAGGCACTCTGCTCGGTCACGCGCCATGTCGTGTCTGTGCCGAAAATCTCCTCACTTCCATCGGTGTAGCGCACGCGAAGCTCCAGAAGGAGTGCCTGACGGTCGGCGCTGATGCGATTTTTGCGCGTGAAGCCGAATGAACCGACTGCCCAGCCACCGCTTACAACGGCTTCCAGACGGCAGGCATTTTTGAGCATCCCTGTCACATCGTACACCTGATAGGGAAGTTGCTTGGCGTAGCTGGTAAAGCCCGGGGCAAAATATGTATCGCCCACGCGCGTGCCGTCGATATGCAGATCGTAAATGCCGAACGCGGTCGCGAAAATGCGCGCGTGCGCGATGGGCTTTGCGAAATAGAGCGTCTTTTGGAAG
>CAYQRS010000264.1:0-1227 GCA_964419825.1 uncultured Eubacteriales bacterium | reverse complement strand
TCTTTATATTCTTTATTACTTTCCATTTCTTTACCTCCAACAATTGATTTTTGAATTTCAACTGTTTGGAGGTGGTGATTTATTTCTTATAACAATAGTTGTAAAAGTTAAAAAATCACTTGATATAAGGCACAATTGTCCTATACAAGCGATTTTGATATTATGTATTAAATTATCTTTTCCCCTTAAACCAACTACCATCTATACACACCATCCTTGTGATTTACTTTTTTGTCTGGTGTTTCTATAGATGTTTTTTTCTTGTGTTCATAATTGAGAAATTCAATTTACGAACACTATACTCTGCATTTTGCAGTTCTGATTAAAATGTGTAGACAAAAAGGATTTTGTGTATAAAACAAGGAAAATGTGTATAAAAAAAGAAGCCTAATTTGATTTTCAAACTAGGATTTTTAACTTTATGAGAACATATTGTTCTATCAATTTGCGTTTTTCGATAAAAAACGACAAAAGCATTGGAAATACAAGGATAGAAAGTTTAAATGTGGACAAAAAAAGAATGATTTTCTATTGAATTTACATAATCTTTGTGATATAATAATGGCAAAAATAGGAAAAACATTTGTGAGGCGAAATATATGGTGAATGTACTTGTTGGCAACAAGAATACAAGTGAACTTGATATTCTTTGTCAAGAACTTGCAAATGATAAAGATTATAGGGTTCAAAATGTCGATACAGGAAAAGAAACAATATCTATGTATCTTAAAACAAATCCTGACATTCTTATTTTAGGAATATAGAAGATATAATAAATCGACTTTCCTCTAACCCACTTGAAAGCAAAAAATGCAATACGATTTTGACATTACCAGAAAACTATAATATAAGAATGAGTAATTATAAAAAAATATGTGAAGTTATCTATAAACCTTTTATAGACAACAGGCTAAATGTGGTCATTAAAAGTTTAGCTATAGATTACAATACTCCAAATTTAGAAGTTGGTGAAGTTGATTGGCTATTGCAATCATTGAATTTTAACTGTCTTTCTGGTGGATATAAGTACATGAAAAAAGCAATTACTTATTGCTATTATAAACCTGATGAACTTGAATTTTTAAATAATATATTAAAATATCTTGCGTATGAATACAATACAACTCCGTCACAAGTGAGAGATTCTATGAATGGTTGTATAAGACCATTTATCAGTTCTTGTGAATATAGTTGCCCTGATGATTTATTCAGAATTTTATATAACAA
>CAYQRS010000263.1:0-1227 GCA_964419825.1 uncultured Eubacteriales bacterium | reverse complement strand
CGATGAAGCAGAATGTGCGTTTTATCCCCCTTGTTAAAGAGAGCTTGCTCGTGGCTGAGAGGCAGGCAACAAGGTAAAGCGCCGACCACTGCTGAGTGCCGCCGAAGCCGCTCAATGCGGATAAGGTGAGCCGTATCAACTGCGTTAAGGTTGCTCAAAGCGGCGTTCGTTTTTCGGGCGCAACACGGGTGGAACCGTGGAGTAATTGCAATTTACTTCACCCCTATTTTTCAGGGGTGGAGTTTTTTATTTTTTTAGATTTTATTCTTCAGAAAGGATTATAAATATGATCAAGGTTACACTTAAAGACAATGTTGTTAAGGAGTTTGAAAACGGCACAACCGTTGCCGACATTGCCAAAAGCCTCGGTATGGGTCTTTACAAGGCCGCTTGTGTTGCCAAGGTGAACGGCGTTGTTTGCGATTTGCGCACAGCTTTGGATTCCGATGCAAGCGTTGAAATTCTCACATTCGACGATGAGGACGGCAAGAGAACCTTCCGCCACACCGCTTCTCATATCCTGGCACAGGCTGTTAAAAGGCTTTTCCCAGATGCAAAGCTTGCTATCGGTCCTGCAATCGATAACGGCTTCTATTACGATTTCGATTGCGAAACAGCTTTCACCCCTGAGATTCTCGAAAAAATCGAGGCTGAGATGAAAAAAATCGTCAAAGAAGGTCTTGTTCTCGAAAGATATGAGCTTTCCCCTGCCGACGCAATCAAAATGATGGAGGAAAAGGGCGAAATCTACAAGGTTGAGCTGATTAAGGAGCACGCCGAAAAGGGCGAAAACATCTCCTTCTTCAAGCAGGGCGATTTTGATGAGCTTTGCGCAGGTCCTCATATCCCCGACACCTCAAGAATCAAGGCATTCAAGCTGACCTCATCAACAGGCGCTTACTGGCGTGGCGATTCAAAGAACAAAATGCTTCAGCGTATTTACGGCACAGCTTTCACAAAAGCCTCCGAGCTTGAAGCTTACCTTGAAGCTATTGAGGAAGCAAAAAAGCGTGACCACAGAAAGCTCGGCAAAGAGCTTGGTCTGTTCACAATTATGGAAGAAGGACCTGGCTTCCCGTTCTTCCTGCCCAACGGTATGGCTCTGCGTAATGCCCTTATCGATTATTGGCGTGAGGTTCACAAGCGTTACGGCTATGTTGAAATTTCAACACCGATGATGCTCAACCGTGCCCTTTGGGAGCGTAGCGGTCACTGGGATCACTACAA
>CAYQRS010000262.1:0-1233 GCA_964419825.1 uncultured Eubacteriales bacterium | reverse complement strand
GCTATATAATATGTATATATTAAAATATTAAAGAAAGGAGGATTTTTAAAATGGAATTTGCAATACAAAGTAATGTTATCCGTCATCTTTCAAAGGGACAGTATCAGACACTTAGAGAATTATGTCAGTTGTCAAATAATCTGTATAATGTAGCTCTTTACAATATCAGACAATGCTTTTTCTCACAGAAACAGTTTTTAGCATATGAGTCTAATTATCATGAATGCAAGGGAAATGAGAATTATACATTACTACAAGCAGGAGTAGCACAACAGACACTTAAAGTTGCTGACAGAAGTTTCAAGTCGTTTTTTAATCTTTTAAAGAAATGTAAAACTGGTGATTACAGATACCATGATGTAAAGATTCCACATTATCGTAAAAAGGGTGGATACTTTAATCTAATTTTGTCAACAAATGCTATCAGTGTAAAGAATGGTTATTTCAAATTACCTATCAGTAGAGAATATCGAAAATTGCATCCAGATATGGAAGATATTTTCATTCCATATCCAGAGCGTTTAAATGGTGCTGAGTTAAAAGAAGTTCGTATTTGTCCTTACGATAATGGTAGATACTTTAAAATTCAGTATGTATACCATTGGTACAAAGAAGATGCAAACGTAAAGCCAGATAATATTATGGCGATAGATTTAGGGGTAGAAAATCTTGCTACTTGTACTTCCAATGTTGAGACACCGTTCATTATGGATGGTCGTAAATTAAAATCAATTAATCAGTATTGGAACAAAGAGAAAGCTAGATTACAGTCCATCGCTATGAAACAAGGGTTAAGAACTACTCACAGAATCAATAGAATTACAACTAAGAGAAATAATCAGGTGAAAGACATCATTAAGAAATCTGCTAGATATATCATTAATCACTGTATTGAGCATCAGATTGGTACTCTGATTGTAGGTTATAACAAAGACTTTAAACGCTCTGTAAATATTGGAAAAATCAATAATCAGAACTTTGTTCAGATACCATTAGGAGATTTTAGACAGCAGTTAGAGTTCTTATGTTGGACTTATGGTATTGAATATATTGAACAGGAAGAAAGCTATACATCGAAAAGCAGTTTTTTAGATAACGATATTCTTCCAGAGTATAAAGCTGAACAGCCATACTTAGGTAAGTTTAGTGGTAAGAGAATCCACAGAGGACTGTATCAGTCTAAAGATGGTATTGTAATCAATGCTGATGTAAATGGTTCAGCAAATATAGGCA
>CAYQRS010000261.1:0-1240 GCA_964419825.1 uncultured Eubacteriales bacterium | reverse complement strand
AGCGTGGAGAGCACCGTCGGCGTTGGCTCGACATTCACCGTCAAATTGCGCAGGTGCTGATATGAATTGGAAAAAGTTTATCAAATGGCTTCTTTATCCCCATTTTGCACTGCTTGTGCTGCTGTTGATCGCATCGGGGGTGGCGCTTCCTTATGCGATGCTTTGCTATCCCGAAACGCATCCGCTTCGCATCGCATCGTATGTCCTATCCGCCTACACGCTCACGCTCTTGTGCTTGCGCATCCCGCGGATTGTCCGCTTTTTCCGCACCGTTAAGGCGGAAAACCGCTTTGTTCGGCGCTGGCTGGATGACCGCCATCTGCGCATGAACGTCACGCTTATGGCAAGCCTGCTTTATAACGGCGCATATGCCGCGTTGCAGCTCGGCCTTGGTATCTACCACCGTAGTGCATGGTATTATTCCCTTGCGGCATACTATTTCCTGCTTGCGCTCATGCGCTTCGTGCTTGCTCAGCATACCCTGCGTTACCGCCCGTGCGAAATGATGGCGCGCGAGCGCACCTATGCCCGCGTGTGCGGGTGGAGCTTCCTTGCGATGAACGTGGCGCTTTCTGCCATGATTTTTCTCATGCTCTATGAGAACCGTCTGGTCGAGCACCACCCCATCACGACCATCGCCATGGCGGCGTACACCTTCACGAGCATTACCCTTGCCATCGTCAATGCGATCCGCTATCGCAAGATAGGCAGTCCTGTTTTTTCCGCGTCTAAGGCGATCTCGCTCACATCGTCGTGCGTGTCCATGCTGACGCTCGAGGGGACGATGCTCGTCACCTTTGACAAAAATGAAATGTCCGATACGACAAGACGCCTCTTTATGAGCTTGAGCGGTCTTGCCATCTCGGTGCTCATCATCACCATGGCGGTGCGCATGATCGCGCGTGGTGATCGAAAAATCGAAATGGAGTATGAAAATGGAAAATCATGAAACCTTTAAGATGACCTACTGCGCCGAGGAGCAGGAGGAGGTCGCGCGCATTCGCGAAAAGTATCTTCCCCCGAAAGAGGATAAGCTTGCGCTTCTTCGTTCGCTTGACGCAGGCGTGACGCGAAAGGCAACTGCCTGGTCGATCGCCGTCGGCGTGATCGGCACGCTCATGATGGGGCTTGGCATGAGCCTTGTAATGTCCGAATTCGGCACACTTTTGGGCGAGATGTCACTTCCTGTCGGCATCGGCGTGGGCATTGTAGGCATCGTTACCCTTGCCACGGCTTACCC
>CAYQRS010000260.1:0-1242 GCA_964419825.1 uncultured Eubacteriales bacterium | reverse complement strand
AAGGAGGTCGCTTATAATGGCAAAAAATAATGAAATAACTATCAGAAGTTCAGCCGCTGAATATCTTACCTATGTTGCGTCTGTTGGTGAAGAAACGCAAAATATTGAAGTTAGATACGAAGA
Organism: uncultured Eubacteriales bacterium; assembly: GCA_964419825.1. Classification (GTDB taxonomy): domain Bacteria; phylum Bacillota; class Clostridia; order Oscillospirales; family Acutalibacteraceae; genus UBA8612. The sequence continues at coordinate 1,119 of CAYQRS010000260.1, read as the reverse complement.
CGAAAATATATGGTTAACTCAAAAGATGATGGGATTGCTTTTTGATGTTGAATCTCATACAATCAATTATCATATAAAAAAGATTTTTTCGGATAGTGAATTAAGTGAAGATTCAGTTACTCGAAAATTTCGAATAACTGCCGAAGATGGTAAAACATACAATACTAATCATTATAATTTGCAAATGATTATTGCTGTAGGATTTAAAGTGAACTCCGAAAGGGCGGTGCAGTTCCGTAAATGGGTTAATCAAATCGCAACCGAATACACAATTAAAGGTTGGGTAATGGATGATGAAAGATTGATTAAAGGAACATACTTAACCGATAAATATTTTGAAGAACAATTAGAAAGAGTTCGTGAAATACGTGCATCTGAGCGTAAGTTCTATCAAAAGATTACGGACTTATATGCTACTGCGATTGATTATGATAAAAATGCATTAGCGACAAAAAGGTTTTATGCGACCGTCCAAAATAAAATGCACTATGCAATACACGGACACACTGCGGCAGAATTAATTGTTGAGCGTGCCGATTCAACAAAAGAACATATGGGGCTTACTACTTGGAAAGATGCTCCTAACGGTAAAATTCAAAAATCGGATGTTGTTATTGCGAAAAATTATTTAAGTGAATTTGAGCTTGGTCAACTTAATAGAATGGTAACTGCATATTTGGATTTTGCCGAAAGTATGGCTCAAAGAAAAATACCGCTTACTATGGAAGATTGGGAAAAACGCCTTAATTCTTTCATTGAAATGTTTGAATATGGTTTATTAAAAGATGCCGGTAAAGTTTCTAATGAAATTGCCAAACTTCATGCTGAAACTGAATTTGAAAAGTATAGAGTAATACAAGATAAATTATTTATGTCTGATTTTGATAAATATATGCTTGAGTTGGAAGATCATATTAAAAAGGACACAAATGATAAGAAGTAAAGGAGTAACTATATGGGAAGATTAATTTCTGATAAATATAAAGCATGGGAAGAAGAGTGTTTGCAAAGATTCAACACTCTAAAAGCCAATGAAGAAGAATTGAATAGAATCTTTATTGAAATATATGGTCTTCAAGACGAATTGACTCCGGAGGTTGAAGATAAAGATGTTACTGT
>CAYQRS010000259.1:0-1254 GCA_964419825.1 uncultured Eubacteriales bacterium | reverse complement strand
GAAATATGTAGAAGCAATCCGAATTGGAAAGATGGTCGTAAACGCAACGACTTACCCGATTTTGAAAAATTCCGCAAAAAACAAAAAGACGGCGAAATGACCGTCAGCGAATGTTGTGCTGAATTAGGTATTAGCCGTGCTACTTGGTATAATCGCATAGGAGAAACAGTATGAATTACAGAATGACCGCTCTTTTGAAAAAGTTAGTGGATGATACTTTCGATCCGCTTTCGAAAACAACTTGTATGAGCAGAATAGCAGATGCGTTAGGATTGTCGGAGAATAGAATAAGAAATAGGTTAAATCAAGAAGATATTTTGTTTGACAACGCCGTTAAAATGTTTGATTATTTGGGTTATGAGGTTTATGCCCAACACGATGATGCACTCATTTCCTTACCCACTGTGGAAAAGGCTATGAAAGAAGTTAATAATATTTTGAGAGTGAATTATCTTTCCAAAGTCGAACTTGCTAACAGACTAAAAGTAACTTATGTTGCCGTTATGCAATTTTTCAAACAACCGAATATGAAATCAAGAACTCTTGTGAAAATATTTAATGCTCTTGATTATCAAATAATCGTCAAACCAAAATCTAATAGCGGAAAAACTTATGTTATTGGCGATGACGATGTCAGATTGTATCAAGGTGAAGTTATGTACAAAGAAGCATTAGAAGCAGTTTCTCGTTCCCCTATTAAGCAAGAGTCTTTCTTTGATAGATTCATTCAAGATTGTATCGCTTCGGATTGGGAAAGTACAGAAACTATTTCCTCTTTATATCAAAGTTTTCAAAGTTATTGGTTTTCCCACCCCGAAAATCCTACGCGTTTCTATTTGAATAAGAATAACTTTCGGAAATTATTAGTAGGCAGGTTTAACATAAGCGGTGAAACGTGCTATGGAATAAAACTTAAAAGGGAGGCAATATAGTGAAATCCTTTAAGACTTGGAGTGCAAAGTTTATATCAGACGATACTCCTTACGGAGATATTGCGAGAGAGGTCAGACGAGGTAAATGTATGCCAACTCTAAAAAGCAAAGAAGTAACAATGAACTATTTAATAGACTCAAAAATATGGAACGATTCCGCAATAGCAGTTATTTCCGAAATGCTTGATTTGTATTACGAAGAAATAATCTCAAATGCAAAATCATCGGGTTACGATTACGAAATAAATCAATTTCCTATTCAAGTAACTCGTTGGAACGAGTCAAAGGAGGATTTATGAAAAAACTCATTACGGTTTTGTTA
>CAYQRS010000258.1:0-1255 GCA_964419825.1 uncultured Eubacteriales bacterium | reverse complement strand
ATAATATCTTGTTTACTTTAAAGAAATTTGGTATAATGAAAATAATTATATTAATCGGAGGAGCGTTTATGCCGCAACCATATATTTATGCAATAGCCGCATTGGCGGTCATTGTGATTTTGCTGATGATTTTCATTATCACAAAGCTCAACAAAATTACCGAATCCAAAAACGACATTCAACTGCAAAAACAGCTTGCCGATGAATTTGAGCGCAACAGGCGTGAAATGTCGATAGCTCAAAACGATATGCGCAAGCAAACCTCACAAAGCCTTGGCGAAATGGCTGAAAAAATCGAGGTTATGACGAGGTCAAACTACGAGCGCCAAGAAAAAATGACCTCGACAATGGCGGAATACCTTGAAAATATCCGCCAAAACAACCTCGCTCAAAGCGAAAAGCTCACAAAAGGCGTTGCCGAAGCAATCGGCAAAATGCAGGAAAGCAACGAAAAAAAGCTTGACCAAATGCGTGAAACGGTTGATGAAAAGCTTAATGCAACGCTTGCAACAAGGCTTGATTCTTCATTCAAAACCGTTTCGGAGCAGCTTGAAAATGTCAACAAATCACTCGGCGAAATGAAAGAGCTTTCCAGCGGCGTTACAACAAATGTTGCCGCACTCAACAAGGTTTTGACAAATGTCAAATCAAGAGGAACATGGGCTGAGGTTCAGCTTGAAAACATTCTTGACCAAACTATTCCGGGTATGTATGTCAAGAATTACGCCCCAATTGAGGGCAGCTTGGCAAAGGTTGAATTTGCCGTAAAAATCCCCTCTAACGACGGCACGCTTACATATCTGCCAATCGATTCAAAATTCCCGATGGAGGACTATGTACGCCTTTGTGAGGCCGCAGAGCAAGCCGATCCCGTTGCGCTTGCCGCCGCAAAAAAAGCACTTGTTGCAAGGGTTAAGGACGAAGCTAAGCAAATCACGAAATATATCGTTGTGCCGAAAACAACGCCCTATGCAATTATGTATCTGGCAACCGAGGGCTTATATGCGGAAATTGCCGCAAACCCCGACGGCTTACCGGAAAAGCTGCGCACTGATTTTAACATTATGATTGCAGGTCCAACAACGATAACCGCCTTGCTCTCATCGCTTTCAATGGGCTTTAAGGCTGTTGCAATCAACGAAAAAGCAAACGAGGTTCGCCAAATGCTCGGCGTTGCAAAAGCCCAATATGAAAAATTCGGTGACCTGCTCGACAAAGCAAAGAAAAAAATCGACGATGCAGGCAAGGCCTTGGG
>CAYQRS010000257.1:0-1263 GCA_964419825.1 uncultured Eubacteriales bacterium | reverse complement strand
CAATTAATCAACATATATTATATATAAAAATATATAAAAAGTCAATATTGCAAAAAACAGGAGAGGTTTTAAAAATGAGGTTTTACAAAGGAATGGCAGTTGTTTTGTTTTTGTTTATGCTTGTTACGCCACTGACTTCAATTACGAAGGCAGTGGATAAAACGCAGGCTCAGCAGGATAATGAGCAAGGCGAAAACAGCACCAAAGAAGAAAGCGAAAGCGTAAAGGTGATGCTCACGGCGAGCAACAATGTGGTTGAAATCAGTCTGAAAGAGTATTTAGTGGGCGTTTTGGCGGCGGAAATGATGCCGAGCTACCATGAGGAGGCACTCAAAGCGCAAGCGGTTGCTGCCCATACTTATCTTGTCAAAAAGCAAAATGACGGCGGCAGTGACGAGGCGGATTTGACAGATAGTCCCCAAAAGCATCAAGGCTATTTGACAAAGGAATCGAGGCAGAAAAAATGGGGCGACAAAACGCAGGCATACGAAAAGAAGCTTGAAAAGGCTGTTGAAGCGGTCGAAAATAAAATCATTACATACAACGGCAAGCCGATAACTGCGGCGTTCCACGCAATGAGCTGTGGACAAACCAACAGCGCAAAATCGGTCTGGGGCAGTGAAGTGGCTTATCTCAAAAGCGTTGAAAGCTTAGGCGATAAGCTTGCACCCGATTACACCAAAACCATTGCACTTTCTGCCGAAGAATTCACCGAAAAAGCGCTCACACTCAAAAACTGTGAGCTCAACGGCGAAAGGAAAAATTGGATAAGTGAATTGAAAAGCGATAAATACGGCAATGTCAGTTCAGTTAAAATCTGCGGTGAAAAATACAGCGGCAAGGAAATCCGTGAAGCCTTTGAACTGAGGAGTGCGAATTTTACGGTTGAATACAAAAGCGGAAGCTTTTATTTTACAACCAACGGCTACGGTCACGGTGTAGGCTTGAGCCAGTACGGGGCTGATTATATGGCTCGGCAGGGGAGCAAATGGGATGAAATCATAAAGCATTATTATACAGGCGTTGATATAGAGGAAATATGAGCGAATATAACAAAAACCGTGTGCCGAAAGACACACGGTTTAATTTTGTGTTAAGCTTATTTAAGGTTTGCACGGAGAGCTGCAAGCTCGTCAGCAAGAGTTTTGGGAAGCTTATCGCCGAATTTAGCGTAGAATTCTTCAATTCCTTCAGCTTCTGCATTCCAAAGGTCAGCATCAACTTCAAGCATTGATTTGAGGGTATCGATTGAAACCTCATCTT
>CAYQRS010000256.1:0-1267 GCA_964419825.1 uncultured Eubacteriales bacterium | reverse complement strand
CGATATGGGCGTGGCGGGTGTCGCATGGGCGACGTTTTTGTGTCAGGGCGTGAGCTGTGTGCTTGCGCTCGGGACGGTGTTTCGCCGTCTGCGCAAGCTCGAAGGCTGCGAAAAAGCTCCCATTTTCGACAGGACGCTTCTGGGGCAGATCGTCACGATCGCCGTGCCGAGCACGCTTCAGCAGAGCTTTATCTCGATCGGAAATATTGTAATCCAAGGCGTTATCAATGGCTTCGGGCCGTCCGTCATGGCGGGTTATAGCGCGGCGGTCAAGCTCAACAACCTCGTCATCACATCCTTTACCACGCTTGCCAACGGCATCTCGAACTATACTGCCCAGAATCTCGGCGCGCAGAAGTTTGAGCGCATCAAGGCGGGCTTTCGCGTGGGCGTGAAGATGGTCTGGATGCTCTGCGCGCCGCTTGCGGTGCTCTATTTTCTCGGCGGTCGCTTCCTGCTCACGCTGTTCATGGATGAACCGACGGAGCTTGCCATGCAGACGGGTGTGCGCTTTCTTTGCATCCTTTCGCCGTTTTACTTTGTCGTATCGCTCAAGCTTGTGGCGGATGGCATCCTGCGCGGAGCGGGGCAGATGAAGCAGTTTATGACCGCGACCTTTACCGACCTGATCCTGCGCGTTCTGCTGGCATTCGTTTTGTCGAAAACCGCCCTCGGCGCAACGGGTATCTGGTGCGCATGGCCGGTCGGCTGGTGCGTTGCCACCGCCCTATCGCTTCTTTTTTACCATAAAGAACGCTGGGCACGGGCTTGAATGCACTGCCTCTGTTACATAGGAACACCCGTCCTTGGGTGTCCGCCTGATGCACCACTACTTCCGAACTATGCGACGTTGTCGGTTGGGGCATACCCCAACCCTACGATTTAAGATAATGCTTTCCGTTCTATGTGCGTCTTTTGGGGCATAAGCTAACGTGCAAGGGGGGATGGCGATGGGAGAAGATGCGCGGGAGCACAGCTTGACGCTCAAAAACCGCGAAATGCTCACCATGAATGGAGTTGCGGAGGTCGTATCGTTTGATGAAACGCTCGTCGTGCTCGAAACGTCGCTCGGCACGCTCCATGTTCAGGGCGACGGCTTACAGCTCAAGACGCTCTCGGTCGATGGCGGGCAGGTGGAGGTCGCGGGCACGGTCACGGCGCTTATTTATGAGGCGACGCGCGGAGGCGGGTGGCTTCACCGCTTTTTCACATGAGCGCGCCTGCACGGTCGGCGGAGCAATTTGTGTGGGCGCTTGCGCTCGGGTGC
>CAYQRS010000255.1:0-1272 GCA_964419825.1 uncultured Eubacteriales bacterium | reverse complement strand
GGGGAATGGGTAGGAGCAGGCGCATATGTCGAATCGAACGAAAGCGAGGTAACCACAGATGTTAGATACCAAGAACGAACAGAAGTGACCCTTGATCGCGAAAAAAAGTTTTCTGAGCCAGACAGGAAGCTGCGGTCAAGGGTCACTTCACTTTTTTCTCTATTGCGCATATTATATCTATATATCTATGTACGCCACCGAAAGGGGGCTTTTTTTATAATCTTTTTACATATGCAAAAAAATTCCGATTTTCCGCGCTTTTCTATTCTCTTTTTTCAAAATGCGTGCTATACTAAGCGCATAAAAAGACGAAAGAGGGAGAACCATGCACCTGACACACAGCCGTCCGCACGATCTTACGGGACGGCTTTCCAAAGAAGTGCGCGTTTACGATCTGCTCGATTCGCTCGGCATCGACTATGCGCGCATCGATCACCCTGCCGCCGACACGATGGACGATTGCGCCGCAGTTGATGCCATGCTCGGCGCTGCCATCTGCAAAAATCTGCTCCTATGCAACCGCCAGCAGACGCGCTTCTATCTGCTCATGCTCCCCGGGGAGAAGCATTTCAAAACATCCGTCCTGTCCAAGCAGATCGGCTCGTCGCGCCTGAGCTTTGCCGACGCGCAGTCTATGGAGCGCTTTCTCGACATCACCCCCGGCTCGCTGAGCGTGCTCGGACTGATGAACGACCATGAAAACCGCGTCGAGCTACTCATCGACACCGACCTTCTCAATGCAACAGCGTTCGGCTGTCACCCATGCATCAACACATCTTCGCTTCGCATTTCGATGGATGCACTCATAAACCGCCTGCTTCCTGCCATGCACCACAGCTACACCGCCGTCACGCTCCCATGGGGCGAATAATCTTGCTTTTTCCGACGGAATATGCTACAATTTGAAAAAATGGAAAGGGCGCTTTGGGGCGCATTTCCAAGCTATATGGAGGAATCACTATGCTGAAAAAATTCTTCCGTGCCGTGTGCATTCTGATCGTCTTTGTTTTGGTGGTCGGTGCATCGGTCTACGGGGTCAATGCATTCATCACGCGACAGGCAGAGATCGCCGAGCGTCAGCGTCAGGCGGAGATCGCCGCGTACTACGCACAGCCCGACATTTCCCTCGTCGTAACAGAGGACACCATCTCTCAGCTCGACCAGTACACGAATCTGCACAGCGTGGATCTGAGCGGAAGCACATGCTACGATGCCATCAAGCAGTTCATGGCGCTTCACCCCACTGTTTCCGTCACCTACACGGTCGAGATC
>CAYQRS010000254.1:0-1294 GCA_964419825.1 uncultured Eubacteriales bacterium | reverse complement strand
ATCATAATAATAGGGATAATCCGAAAGTATTTCTTCCTGTTCAAGCTGTGTTCTGTTTACCTCCGTTACCATATCATGGAGATTTTGGACATCCTCACAGCCTGTATCCTTCACTATAATCACTTCATGCACCGAGCTGGGCAGAATATAAAATCCGGATTCCAATTTATCCGCAATAAGCGACAGCGTCTCCCGATACAGGATGCAGGCAGCCCCGAAGCATCTTTGGGTATTGGTCAATATGTGAAGATATACCTGTGAATCATCCTCTTCCTTCTCCTCACAGTCCATCCCGATCACAGAACTTAAGGTGAGATATTCTGCCGGAAAGAGTTTTTCTGTATTTTGCTCTGCAAGCTTCATTAATTCACTGTGATTGGTCTGCCACATTTTCATATGTGTATTATGGATTTGAATGATCCCTTCTCCCAGCGCTTCATCACAAAATGCATAGTAAAAGCAGATTGCCAGGTCTAAAAATAATATATGCGGTATTTCCTTTAATAATGCCTTATTCCGCTCAGCATTGATCAACCGATATACAATTCTGTCCTTTACCTTGTCAAAATCCTTAAAAAAATCCATATCGATACTCTTCTTCGGACAGCCCTTTTCATAAAGCTCCAGTATACGATCTGCGATCATTTCCATATCATTTTTCTGCTTATACATATCAAAAAAACCTTCTAAATAAATCGTGGGAGAAATATTCTGCCGGGGTTTTTGAATGATCAGCCCCTGCAATATCACATTGTTATTTTTTCTGACGGGATGCCGGGAAACCTTCATCCCTTCTCCCAGTCTTTCCTGAAGAAGTTCTGTGATCTTACTGCAAAATTCCTCTTTATTCATATAAGTATTTCCTTTCTTTTAATCAATATCTGGTCAAAAAAAAGACAATGACACATAGGTCATTGTCTTACATACATCAGATTACAGTTCATTAAACTCTTGACAGATATTCGCCTGTACGGGTATCAATCTTAATCTTGTTACCAATCTCAACGAACAAAGGAACTGCAACAGTTGCTCCTGTTTCTACAGTAGCGGGCTTAGTAGCACCTGTAGCGGTATCTCCCTTGAAACCAGGCTCAGTATCAGTGATGACAAGTTCTACAAACAGAGGCGGCTCGATAGCGAATACGCTGCCGTTGTGTGAACATACCTTACAAAGATCATTCTCCTTAACGAATTTTAAAGCATCGCCTACAGTTTCATCATTAAGTGCGATCTGATCATAAGTTTCAACATCCATAAAGTAGAATAAGTCGCCGTCTGAATATAAGTACTGCAT
>CAYQRS010000253.1:0-1299 GCA_964419825.1 uncultured Eubacteriales bacterium | reverse complement strand
GAATTATACTATCCTGAGCTGAAATTATGCGGTGATAATGCGGCAATGGTCGGCTCGCAGGCATATTTTGAATACCTCGACGGTACAAGAGCCGATTTAAGCCTTAACGCCTACGCAACAATGCCGATTGACAAGGCAGAATTTTAAGCATTTTTGTAAAGCCTTTTATCTTTACATATCGATTTATGGTAGATTGTTAACTACTTACCGCAATATATATAATTTTTAAGGAGCAATCTGTAAAGCTAAGTTCTTTACAAATCGCTCCGTTTTTTGTTCTCATTCTTATGCTTTTCGTTTGGATTTTCCGCAGTAAATTTCTCTATTTCAAGCGGTTTTGTGTCCCAAACTGCTGTTTTGCTGCCATTGTATAATCGGTTATAGGCGGCTAACGACAAATATACAGCAAATTGGTCATTTATGCGTCAGTTTATACCTTTACAAGCTTTTGCGAATTAGAAATTTTTGGAAATTTTGTAAAGTAAAAGAGTTTAACAATGTGGAAAACTGCGTGAAAAATGTGAATAACCCCACATTTTTAATTCTTCTTGAGAATTAAACGCTTGATTTTCGACAAGCAAATTACTTGCCTGCTGATTTGGGCAACAAAAAATCACCGCTGAATATACAGTTGCATATACAGCGATGATTTTCTCCTTGCTTTTCTTTTATTCAGCCTTTGTGCGCAGCAACGCTATCATCTTTTGGGGATCTGATGCGCCGAAAACGGCACTGCCTGCAACAAAGGTATCCGCACCTGCCTGAGAGGCAACCGAGATTGTTTTTTCGCCGATGCCGCCGTCAACCTGCAAGCGGAGCTTGAGGCTTTCCCTTTCGATAACGCTTTTGAGCTTTTCGAGCTTTGGCATCATATCCTCCATAAAGCTCTGTCCACCGAAGCCGGGCTCAACGGTCATAACCAGTACCATCTCGATTTTATCGAGCAGAGGCAAAACCGCTTCAACACTCGTGTTCGGCTTGAGAGCAATGCCTGCCTGACAGCCGAGCGAATGGATCAGCTCAACGGTTTTGAGCGGATCAGAATCGCTTTCGATATGAAATGTTATGATGTCTGCGCCTGCTTTTGCGAAATCGGGCACATATTTATATGGGTCGCTTATCATCAAATGAACATCGAAGAACAAATTGCTGTGCTTGCGAAGCGAAGCGACGATTGGAGCGCCGAGAGTGATATTCGGCACAAAATGCCCATCCATAACATCAATATGAAGCCAGTCTGCGCCGCAAGCTTCCATTCGCTTTGCTTCAGCACCCAATGCTGAAAAATCGGAGGATAAG
>CAYQRS010000252.1:0-1315 GCA_964419825.1 uncultured Eubacteriales bacterium | reverse complement strand
CACCCTGTCTGCCCGAACGACCACGGAGCTGATTATCAATACGGCGTGATTCGTGGCGTTCAGTGCCGATGATATAAAGACCGCCTGCCTGACGGACTTTTTCGGCTTCGTCTGCGATTTCGGCCTTGTATTTTTCTTCAAGCTGAGTGAAGGTTGCTCTTGCATCGAGAATTTCCTGATTATCGGTTTCGGCAAAGCCTGTTGCCTCGGCAATAAGCTCCTCGCTGAAGCCCATACGGCGCATTTCGCTCTTTGCAAGATATTCGGCATTACCGCCGAGCATAATATCCGTACCACGACCTGCCATATTGGTTGCAATCGTAACAGCGCCGAGCTTACCTGCCTGAGCGATGATTTCAGCTTCCTTATCGTGGAACTTTGCGTTAAGAACATTGTGAGCAATTCCACGCTTTTTCAGCAAGGCGCTGAGAATTTCACTCTTCTCGATTGAGATCGTGCCGACAAGAACAGGCTGACCCTTTTCGTGGCATTTTTCGATTTGGTCGAGAATTGCATAGAATTTAACCTTTTCGGTTTTATAGATAATGTCGGTATTATCAATGCGTGCCATCGGCTTATTAGTCGGGATTTCGACAACATCCAAGCCGTAAATCTCCTGAAATTCGACGCTTTCGGTCTTTGCAGTACCTGTCATACCTGAAAGCTTATCGAACATACGGAAATAGTTTTGGAAGGTGATGGTTGCAAGAGTTTTGCTCTCATGCTCGACCTTAACATTTTCCTTGGCTTCGATTGCCTGATGCAAGCCCTCGCTGTAACGGCGACCAATCATAATACGACCTGTGAACTCATCAACGATGAGAACCTTGCCGTCTTTAACAACATAGTCAATATCACGGCGCATAACACCGTTTGCTTTGATTGCCTGATTGATATGGTGCTGAATTGTGAGGTTTGAAGCATCCATAAGGTTTTCAACATTGAAGAAGCGCTCCGCTTTTTCAACGCCACTCTTTGTAAGAGTTGCGGTTCTTGCCTTTTCGTCAACAACATAGTCGCCGTCACCAACTGTTTCGGCGGTTTCCTTTTTATTGTCGATTTCACGAACACGGATGCACTTGAGGCTCTTGGCAAAGCGGTCAGCAAGGCTGTAGAGCTGAGTTGAAGCCTCGCCCCTGCCCGAAATGATAAGCGGAGTTCTTGCCTCATCGATAAGGATCGAGTCAACCTCATCCACGATTGCAAAGCTGTGACCACGCTGAACACGCTGTTCCTTGTACTGAACCATATTATCACGCAGATAGTCAAAGCCCATCTCGTTATTTGTGCCATAGGTTATATCGGCGTTGTATGC
>CAYQRS010000251.1:0-1315 GCA_964419825.1 uncultured Eubacteriales bacterium | reverse complement strand
CTGTCAACAACAGAGGCATGATAGATTCTCTTAAAGCCGAATTGACAAATAAGGGAGCGAGCAGTATGAACAAATTTTTTAACGCCTATTGCAGGGCATTCCAAACGGTTAGCAAGGTTGCCTCAAACAATATTTTCGATTGGTCCGGTCCTCAGGTGATCCGAGGTGCAGGCAGTATTGTCAAGCTTCCTGCGCTTATCAAGGGCAATGGCTTCAATAATGTACTTATCGTTTGCAGTAAAACTGTCAACAACAGAGGCATGATAGATTCTCTTAAAGCCGAATTGACAAATAAGGGCATCGGTTATGTTATTTTCGACGGCACTCAGCCCAATCCGACTATACAGAATGTTGAAGATGCAAGGCAGCTTTACCTCAACCACAACTGTCAGGCAATTATCGCAGTCGGCGGCGGTTCACCAATGGATTGTGCAAAAATTGCCGCTGCAAGAATTGCTTTGCCGAACAAACCCGTTTCCAAAATGAGGGGTATGCTGAAGATTATGAGAAAAAATCTTCCGCCCGTTTACGCTATCCCGACAACATCGGGTTCAGGCTCGGAAGCAACGATTGCCGCAGTTATCGTTAAGCCCGAAACTCACGAAAAGTTTGCAGTAACCGATCCTTCAATCCGCCCAAGGGTTGCTGTGCTTGATCCTGAGCTTACAGTTGCCTTGCCGCCTCATGTCACATCGACAACGGGTATGGATGCTTTAACTCACGCAGTTGAAGCTTATATCGGCAGGAGCAACACCAAGCAAACTGAGGAATATGCCGAAAGAGCCGTTAAAATCATTTTTGAGAGCCTTGAAACAGCTTATAACGAGCCGCAGAACATCAAGGCAAGAGAGGATATGCTCAACGCATCCTTCTATGCGGGTATGGCATTCACTCAGGCTTATGTTGGTTATGTTCACGCTATCGCTCACAAAATCGGTGGACTTTACGATACTCCGCATGGTCTTGCCAATGCAATTATTTTGCCGAATGTTTTGCGTTATTACGGCGATGTGTGCCACGAAAGGCTTGCAAGGCTTGCCGAGGTTGCAGGGCTTGATACCGCAGGTAAATCAACTGCCGAAAAAGCGAATATGTTTATTGATGAAATCAGCGCAATGAACGCCCGAATGAATATTCCCGCTTCGTTTGATTGCATCAAGGATGAGGATGTTCAGGCGATTGCCGAGAGTGCAATTCACGAGGGCAATCCTTTCTATCCCGTGCCCAAGATTATGGATGTTGAGGAATGTAAACAGCTTGTTCGCTCGATGATGAACTGAATACAGCAAATTTCGACGGATGCATTGCGAAAATG
>CAYQRS010000250.1:0-1320 GCA_964419825.1 uncultured Eubacteriales bacterium | reverse complement strand
GGAAGGATTTTATTATACTGCTTATGCTCCATTTGGATATAAGAAAATAAGTAAATCTGGAAATTTAGAAATTGATGAAGTTCAAGCTGATACAGTAAGAAAAATATTTGATTTATTTATTGACGGATATGGAACCTATCAAATTGCAAATAAGTTAACAGACGAAAAGGTTAAAACACCGGGATTACAAATGCAAATGACTTGTGTAGTTAATAACATAACAAATACAACAGATAAATGGAATCATAATACAGTAAGAAGAATGTTAGAAAATCAAATATACATTGGTAATTGCGTTCAAAATAAAACTAAAAAAATAAGCTATAAAAGTAAAAAAATGATAGCTTTACCAGAAGAAGAACATACCATAATTAGAAATCATCATGCACCTATTATTAGTAAAGAAAAATGGGATATAGCACAAAAAATGCTAAAAAATCATAAGAATGCAAAAGTAAGAGAAACAGATGTTATGTTTAAAGGCTTATTATATTGTTCTCATTGTAACAATAAATTAACAATTAGAACTAAAGTAGATCACAATAAATCTGGGGATGTAACAAGAAGATATATATCATGTGGAACAGCAACAAAAAAATATTCTAATAAATCTTGTTATAGTAGATACATAAATTATGATGTTTTTGAAGAAAAAGCTATATCAAAAATAACAGACACATTAGAATTATATATAAATTCAAAAGCCTTTAAAGATGAAGATGCTTTGAGAAAAATACTTGAATCACAAAGTAATAAAGGAAGCATTTTAAAAAAGATAGAAAAATTAGAAAAAGATTTGGAAAGTGTAAATAAGAAAATAGCAACATTATATAATGATAAGTTAAATGGTTTATTAGAAGAACAAGACTTTAGATTATTTTCAGACGGTTTAGTTAATGAAAGACATAGAATAGAGAAAGTATTGAATGAAGCCAGAAATGAATTAGAGAGTTTTCAAGAAGATACTACTAATAATAGAATAAAGTCAGATATGCAGAAGATTATTAAGAAAATTATCAAAAGTAAAGAATACACTAAAGAGATAATAAACCAGTTAGTAAATCGAATAGAAGTTGATAAAGATAATCATGCAGTAATATACTTTAATTTTTATGAATTAAATTGTATAGGAGGCGAAGTCAATGTCAAACAAGCAAGTGGTTTATAATGTTGCAATGTATTTAAGGTTAAGCAAAGAGGATGGAGATAGTATTGAAAGTGAAAGTATAACAAATCAAAGAAAAATAATCACAGAATATATTGATAAACATTCGGAAATGAAATTGTATAATGAATATGTTGACGATGGATATACTGGAG
>CAYQRS010000249.1:0-1323 GCA_964419825.1 uncultured Eubacteriales bacterium | reverse complement strand
TCAAAACGCTCCACGAAATCGGCATACGCTGCGTTGCGCTGAGATGCTCAGGCTTCAACAACGCCGATTTGGAGGCGGCAAAGGGCAAGCTCCGCATTTTCCGTGTGCCGAATTATTCGCCCTATTCCGTTGCCGAGCACAGCATCGCAATGCTGCTCACTCTCAACCGCAAAACTCACAAGGCTTACCTGCGGACAAGGGATTTCAATTTTTCGCTCAACGGCTTTGTCGGCTTCGATTTGCACGGCAAAACAATCGGCATCGTCGGCACAGGCAAAATCGGCATGGCAATGGTCGATATTTGCAACGGCTTCGGTATGAAGGTTCTCGCCTATGACCCGTTCCCTCAGCCGAGCATAAATGCGGATTATGTCACGCTGGAGGAGCTGCTCAAAAAAAGTGACATCGTTTCGCTCAACTGCCCGCTCTCCAAGGATAGCTACAGCCTCATCAATTCACGCACGCTCAAGCTGATGAAGCCGACTGCGATAATTATGAACACCTCCCGTGGTGCGCTCATAGACAGCGAGGCGCTCCTCGATGCCCTTGTCAACGAAAGGCTCGGCGGCGCTTGCCTCGATGTTTACGATGAGGAAACCGAGCTTTTCTTCGAGGATTACTCCAACCACATTATGCCCGACCACATTCTGGCACGCCTGATTTCCCTGCCGAACGTTCTCGTTACCTCGCATCAGGCTTTTTTGACTCACGATGCGCTCAGCTCGATTGCAAGAACAACGCTTTACAATGTCACGGATTTCCTCACAGGCAGAAGCAACGACAATGAAGTTACTGTTTAAGTACCGTTTTGAGGACTTATTCTTGTAAAAATCCGAACATTTGTGTTGACAAACTGCATTTTTCTGCTATAATCGTAGTTGTAGAGAACAAACAAGCCGATTTTGTTCGGCTCAACATACAGTAACTCGGTTATTGTCACAAAGAAAGGAAGAATGAAAATGTCAGCAACATTATTTGAACTCACACTCGTCGCCCTTGTGCTTTTCGGAATTGTCAAGGAAGAAAAGCTCATTGAATTTGAGGACAAAATGGCAGATAAATTGGCTAAAAGAATTGCCGATATCATCGTTGCAAGCCGCCGCAGGAAATCCGCCTGCGAGCAAAAAAATCAACCCAAGCTTCGCCTTATCAAAGGTGAAAAGGCAGAGCTGCAAAAAATCGCTTAATTGACAATCCTCTTTTTTGTTACCCATAATTTAATCCACTTCTGCAAAATGCGGTGCGGCTCAAGGCTGTGCCGCATTTTGCGTTTGTGCTTTATTTCTTGACAGATTTTCAATGATGGTATATTATATTATAATG
>CAYQRS010000248.1:0-1327 GCA_964419825.1 uncultured Eubacteriales bacterium | reverse complement strand
CAAGCGTGCTGTAAAGGAACAGGACATCCTGCCCGTGGAAATCAATGAAACGAGCGAGATTCGTGCTCGGCAGGTAGCGGATATCCACAAGGGTGATGCTCTTATAGCCCTGCACCAGAAGCGGTGCAATGGCACTTCCGAAGGAGTCGCGGAAAATGATCAATTCTTTTTCGGTTTCCGCATTCGGGTTCTCAACGGTCAGAAGCGATACAGGACCGGAGAGGAATACCTCATAAAGATCCTTTGCTTCGAGCTTTTCCATGTCGTATACTGCCCCAGTCTTGTCCGTTTCGTAGTTATAGACCGTGCAGGCATCCAAAAGATCACTGCGCAGGATGTGCATCTGCTCGGGCTGCATCGGAAGTGCCGCCTGACCGTAGTAGACACCGTAGAACGGGCGTGAGATTGTTTCGCGCGTATAATCATCTGCATTCGGTTCAGCAATGCCAAGTGCCTGTGCAAGCTTCTGCGCCGCAGGAAGGATACATTCCTGTCGCCAATGGGTATCGGTACGGTAAAAATCGGTGTAGCTCAGCGTATCGCGGATATCGACAAACGTCGCATAGGGCATTCCCTCCGCCATCGTCTTATAAAGCGCATCATAATCCATCGATAGTACCCCGCTCTGCTCGGCTAGATACAGGCTCTTATCGGGCACAACACAGGAAAAGACCTGCGAAGCCGTGTCTTTGAGATAGGTTTCATAGACATAGGAGAATCGACTAAGCGCATAGGAAAGTTTATCCGTATTGAGCGGGTATTCCATTTTTGCGGCATAGCCATCGGAAACATAGATGCCATTATTGTCGCCCTGATTCAGAACATAGTAATGGAAAAGGGATTTCAGCTCACGAAAAGAATCCCGAAGCGGGAACTGATCGAGGGTATAATCCTCAAAGCCCGACATGAAGCCTCCCGAAAGGATGGTATCGGTGCTCACTTCCGGAAACTGTGCCAGCGGACGGCGCTCCGCTTCTGATGACGCTTGCGCAGGCAAAACCCACGCAAACACAGAAAACGCAAGCCACACTCCGACGAGCACGAGCGCGCCAAGCGCGCGAATGGTATTTGCTTTCATACAGAGCACCTCCTTAGAAACGGAAATAAAGGAACGGATTGAACGAGCCATCCACGAGGTATGCGGTGCAAAGGAGCAGGATCGCGAGCATCACGATCGGCTCAAGGAAGGCCACCACGCGGGTATTTTCGACCTTACGGAAGAAATTTCGCACAAGTGGCGTCGCGCCGACGAAGCCGAGCACGAACAGCACACCATAGCTTCGCAGATAGTAAAGCGTTTCCTGCGTCAGCGCAGGCACACCGCCGA
>CAYQRS010000247.1:0-1334 GCA_964419825.1 uncultured Eubacteriales bacterium | reverse complement strand
TTATAACATACGAAAAGCAAAAAAGCAACAAAATAAGCTCGAATATCGGCATTTTTGCAGTAATTATTGAAAAAATTTTTTCACTGTGTTAAAATCCGTTTAAGAGGTGGATAACAATGAAATTTATTTCTTGGAATGTCAACGGCTTGAGAGCTTGTATGACAAAGGGATTTGACGAAATTTTCCGCAATTTCGATGCGGATATTCTCTGCGTGCAAGAAACCAAGCTTCAGCTCGGTCAAATTGATTTTGCGCCTGAGGGTTATTTTTGTTATTGGAATTATGCTGAGAAAAAAGGCTATTCGGGTACTGCCGTTTTCTCAAAAAAAGAGCCGCTTTCCGTTTTCAACGGCATCGGCAAGCCCGAGCACGATACTGAGGGCAGAGTTATCACCCTCGAATACGATAATTTCTATTTTGTATGCGTTTACACGCCCAATTCGCAGGATGGGCTCAAGCGGCTCGATTACCGTATGAATTGGGAGGATGAGTTCAAAGCCTACCTCAACACCTTGGCAGAGAAAAAGCCCGTCATCGTATGCGGCGATATGAATGTTGCCCACAAGGAAATTGACCTCAAAAATCCGAAAACCAACCACAAAAATCCAGGCTTCACAGATGAAGAAAGAGAGAAGTTCTCCGCCCTGCTCGATTCGGGCTTTACCGACAGCTTCAGGCATTTTTACCCCGATGCAACCGATGCCTATAGCTGGTGGAGCTACCGTTTTCACGCAAGAGAAAAGAATGTCGGTTGGAGAATCGACTATTTTCTCGTCAGCAACAGCATTAAGGATAAGCTGATTTCCGCTTCGATTCACAGCGAGGTTTACGGCTCCGACCATTGCCCTGTAGAAATCGAAATCGAGCTTTAAGGAGAAAAATTATGTCTGTCGAAAATGTAAGAAGCTACCTGAACCGTTTTGGTTTGGATAAAAACATCAAAATCCTCGATGAATCAAGCGCAACCGTTGAGCTTGCCGCAAAGGCGCTCGGCTGTGAAGGCAAAAGAATTGCAAAAACGCTCTCATTTAAGGTTGACAACGAAGCAATCCTGATCGTTGCCGCAGGCGATGCAAAGGTTGACAATGCTAAATTTAAAGCATTTTTCAAAACAAAAGCAAAAATGCTCACGCCCGAAGAAGCCGTTGAGCTTGTCGGTCACGCCGTGGGCGGAGTTTGTCCGTTCGCAGTCAGAGAGCAGGTCAAAATATATCTCGATGTTTCTCTCAAGCGCTTTGACACGGTTTACCCTGCCGCAGGCAGTGCCAACAGCGCCGTCAAGCTGACTGTCGAGGAGCTTGAAGCCGCCTGCCCCCATGCGCAATGGGTTGACC
>CAYQRS010000246.1:0-1340 GCA_964419825.1 uncultured Eubacteriales bacterium | reverse complement strand
GATATTATATCTTCTAATTTTTCTCTTATTTCTTCTTTACTTAATTGTTTTGGTAAATATTCCTGTAAAACAGTAATTTCTTTATTTGTTTGATCTATTAAATCTTGTCTTTCTGCTTTTTCAAAGTCTTTTAATGCATCTTTTTTTGTTTTAACTTCTTTGGCTATTATTTCTATTATTTTATCATCTTCAACTTGTATTCCTTTGTCTTTTTCTATTTGTAGTATACTAGCTCTTACCATTTGAACAGTATTTTTTCTAATTTCATCTTTATTTTTCATGGCATTTTTTAAATCTTCCATTAATTTTTCTTTTAACATCTTTTATTCCCCCTTACTTCATGTATAATATCACAATTATAAATGTTTTTCAATGTTTAAATCACATCTCCTGCATCTAATTTTCTAACTTTTTTATAAATTTCTTTATCCTTTTTGGAATAAACCCTTTCTTCAATTCCATTTTGTGTACAAACTTTCACTTTTACATGTCCTGTTGCAATTTGTGGATGCCTCAATATTATTGCGTCATTTTGTTTTATTGGCATTTTAGATAAAGCTATATACGAGAATTTTTCATCTTCATATCCTAATTCACCTTTTTTAGCTTGTCTTTGAATTCCGCTTCTTGCAACTCTAACATAAAAACTGCACCAATCGTCTTTATCAATACGGCATTGATCTTGATGTGTGCAAGGTGCAACAATATTTGCTCCTTGTCCTAATAATATTTCTCTTGCTTGAAGAATATGTTTAAATCCTTCTGGTGTTCCTGGTTCTATTATCACTAATAACCCTGTTGTAGAATTCCACAATTTTGATATTGCTTTTTTTCTGTCCTCTTCTGTTAGTTCATTTATAACATATGATGCAATTACCAAATCTGATTTCTCTTTTATATCATTTTGAGTTAAGTCAAAATTCTTCCATTCTACATTTGAAATATAATCTTTCATTAACTGTTTTCCAACTTTTTGCATCTGTTCTTCACGTTCTAAGCATGTAATTTTCTCTACATTTAATAGATTAGATATCGCCCATGTTGCAGTCCCTGTTCCAGCACCTACATCTAATACTGTTTTTATGTCTTGATTATAATTTTTTAGAGATTGTGATAACGCTGAATAAACTGCACAATATGTAGCAGGCATTCTTGAAATTGCATACGCTGTCGCTTCTGTTGCTTTTGTTACTAATTTTTCCCCTTTTCCTGAATTGTGACGATATTTTTCACTTATTGTTTGAGCATTTTCTATTATTTGAATATGTTTCATTCCTAATGTAATTTTTCCTATTTCTTCTTTTAATTCTTGTGGTATATCCATTCTACTCTCCTAAAAC
>CAYQRS010000245.1:0-1350 GCA_964419825.1 uncultured Eubacteriales bacterium | reverse complement strand
AGCCGAAGCCCGCGCGCATCACGCACGAAAAGATGCCCAAATGCCAGATCCACCTCGCCGCACGCTTGCTCTGCGTCACAGCACAGATGATACCGAGGACACAAAGCACGATCGCACCGATCCCCGCGATCATGGGACCCCAGTTGGCGTAGCCCACAGGGAGCATCGAAAAGCCCGAGCAATAGGTCGAATGCGCGCCCATCCAGTCCATCCGGACTGCGTTCGGAAGTGCATTGAGTAGCACCGCTACCGCCGGCATCAGCACGAGGAAAAACTGCAGCACTTTTTTCATCTTCATGTTCTCCTATTCTGTTATTTTCTTAAAGCTGTATAGTGAACGCTTTGCGATCATTATAGCACATTATCCGCGAACATTCCACCCCATCGGAATGAAAATCTGTGTGTATTTGTCCACGGCGTATTTATCCGTCATGCCTGCGATGTAGTCGCAGACCGTCCGCGAAAGCCCGTCGAAGCTCATCTGAGGCTGAAAATCCTCGGGAAGCGCCTCGGGGTGCGCGTAGTAATAGTCAAACAGGCGCTGGAGCATATCCTTTGCCTTGCTCTCCTCTCCCTTTGCCACGGGATTGCGGTATACCTTCTCAAACATGAAGCTACGCAGATCCTTCAGCGCCTTTTCGACATTCGGCGACAGGCACACCGCCCCCGCTTCGCGCGAAACGCAGATCAGATCCGTCACAAGCGTATTGATGCGTTCGCTGTGTCCGCGCCCCAAAACATCTGCGATGTCGTCGGGAATATCGTCATGCGTGAGGATACCCGCGCGGACAGCATCATCGATATCGTGATTGACATAGGCGATCTGGTCGGAGCGACGCACGATCTGTCCCTCAAGCGTTCGTGGCCAAATCGCGCCCGTATGCCCAACGATGCCCTCGCGCACTTCATGTGTCAGGTTCAGTCCCATGCCATCCTTTTCGAGCACATCCACAACGCGCAGGCTTTGCTCATTGTGGTGAAAGGGCTTACCAAGGCAACGCGTGAGCGCATCCTCGCCCGCATGGCCAAAGGGCGTATGTCCGAGGTCATGCCCCATGGCGACTGCTTCGGCAAGGTCTTCATTCAGCCCCAGCGCGCGCGAAACGGTGCAGGCAATGCGCGTGACCTCGAGCGTATGGGTCATGCGCGTGCGGTAGTGGTCGCCCTCAGGGCGCAAGAATACCTGCGTCTTGTGCATCAGGCGTCGAAATGCCTTTGCGTGCACGATGCGGTCGATGTCCCGCTGATAGCAGGTGCGCACATCCTCGTCGCGTGGTGCTTCCACGCGTGGCCGACCTGCGCTTTGGTCTGCAAATGCCGCTTTCGGATTCAGACGACGATGCTCTTGAC
>CAYQRS010000244.1:0-1378 GCA_964419825.1 uncultured Eubacteriales bacterium | reverse complement strand
GCTTTATAATTCCCTCCACACTATCATATGCAATTAAATAGTAATTCTCATCATCCCATGATAACGACCATGGACTTACCTCATAAAGTGCACCATCGTGACGAAGTTCCATTTTCTTTTCCACATTCCACTGAAAATACTGGAATGTTATCTTGGAATTTTCTGCTATCGCAGTATGTATCCTGTCCACATTATAATAAATGCTTTCGTTCATTGTCTTTACGCGACCGGCTACAAACACCTGTCTGTGCAACTGTGATGCCTCATATTTACTCGCAAGACCTTCTATCTTCTTAATCAATTCATTTGACTTTTTTGCTGTAATAAATTTAGCAGACTGTACAGAATCTACCAAAAGCTTCAGCTCAGCAAGTTCAAACTGCCTGTTTCCTATATGATAAGAATATGTCCTGTCTTCCTGCGTTCCAATTACATCAAGTCCATATACTCTCAAATTCTCAATATCATTATATAAACTCTTACGCTCAGCACTTATGTCATATGCTGCCAATGCTTCAATTATCTCAGGCATAGTAATGCTATGTGTTTCATCCGTTCTTTCAAGCAGGATTTTCATAAGATAAATCAGCTTCAATTTCTGATTTGATGATTTTGGCATAAAAACACCTCCAAACTCCCTAACAAAAACAAAAAAAACTTCTCTTATATGATACCATATATCGTCATATAAGAGAAGCTACTCAGCTATTCCAAGTCCTATTAATTGTACTTCTTAATCATCATAGTGATTATATCCTCCAAATAATCCCCTATCACTATGCTTTGTCCTGTTTCCATTAGAATCATATGTATTCACACTACCGAACAATCCCGGTCTGCTCTCGCCTACTTTATGTCCGCTGTTATCATAATGATTCATTGTTCCAAACAATCCTGGACTACTATGTCCTACCTTATGTCCACTAGAGTCATAATTATTCATACTTCCAAACAATCCTGGACTGCTATGTCCTACCTTATGTCCATTCGAATCATAATGATTTACTGTTCCAAATAATCCTGGTCTGCTATATCCATCTTTTTTCATAATACTTTTCCTCGCTTTCCTACAACCTGTTACTTAATGAAATAACCAGATGAGCATTATTATCGCACCAAGAGGCGGACATATAAGCCCTATTACCATATATGCAACTACCCAAAGCCAATCCATAGATGATGATTTTGGAGAATATCCATATCTTCTTTCATCACAATGACAATATGGTCCTTCGCAATGACTATCATGATAAGAATTATTGTTAAATCCATTAGAATTATTACTCATAGCATTCACCTTTCTGTCACTATCTATATGACTTATGTTGCCATTTCTTTGTTTCTTTAATTATGTTATAGCATTTTAGGTGTCCAATAA
>CAYQRS010000243.1:0-1395 GCA_964419825.1 uncultured Eubacteriales bacterium | reverse complement strand
AGGGCAATATGCTCATCGACGCAGGCGAAAACGGTAATGAAAAAAAGGTAATTTCTTATTTGCACGATAACGGCGTTGAGTCCCTTGATTATGTTGTTGCAACTCATCCCCATTCAGACCATATCGGCGGTATGGCTGAGGTGATTGAGGAATTTGAAATTAAGAATGTCATTATGCCGAAGCTTTCAAAGGCGAATACTCCGACGACCGTAACATACGAAAAAATGCTCACCGCAATCCAAAACAGCGGCGCAAGGGTCATTGCGGCAAAGCCGAACAGCAGTTATACTCTCGGCGATGCTGTGTTCGAGGTTCTCGCTCCGTTTGAGCAGGATAAAAACCTCAACAATATGTCCGTTGTAATCAGGCTCACCTATGGCGGTCACAGCTTTTTGTTCAGCGGCGATGCGGAAAAGGCGGTTGAAAAACAGCTTTTGAAATCGGGCTGTGATTTGTCAGCAGAGGTTTATAAGCTTGCTCACCACGGCAGCTCAACCTCAAATTCAAAGGATTTTGTTGAGGCGATTGATCCCGATATAGCGGTAATATCCTGCGGAGCAGATAACAGCTACGGTCATCCTCACAGTGAGATCGTTGATTTGCTCAAGAGTGAGGGTATAGCTTATTACAGAACAGATGAATCTGGCACGATTGTTATCGGCGTTGATGAAAACAACAAATTGATTATGGAGTGTGAAAAATGAAATATATCGTTGACCGCATTGAGGGCGGCTACGCAGTTTGCGAAACCGAGAAGATGGGTATGGTTAATATCGAATTGACCTGCCTGCCCAAGGGTGTTCGTGAGGGTAGCATCCTCACCGATAAAAGCGGTGGCTTCACCTTTGACAAGGCCGAGGAAAACAGCCGCAGAAGCAAGCTGAATAAGCTGCAAAACAGCCTTTTTGATGAATGATAAAATTTTTTTGAATATTTTTCAAAAACACTTGAAAATGCACGGGCGATGTGATATAATTGCTCGTGCATTTCGCACGTAGAGTGTTCAAACCGTAGTGCAGTCAAACGGCTGTTCGGTAATTTAACAAAGCTCTACGGAGGAAAAACTAAGGAGGAAAAAACAAATGTCAACAGTATCAATGAAACAGCTTCTCGAAGCAGGCGTTCACTTCGGTCACCAGACCAGAAGATGGAACCCCAAAATGGCTCCCTACATCTTTGCAGAGCGTAACGGTATCTACATCATCGACCTTCAGAAAACAGTTAAGAAGCTCGATGAAGCTTACAAATTCGTTACCGATATCGCTGCAAACGGCGGTGAAATCCTTTTCGTCGGCACTAAAAAGCAGGCTCAGGATTCAGTTAAAGAGGAAGCTCTCCGTTGCGGTATGCCCTATGTCAACGCACGTTGGCTCGGCGGTATGCTCACAAACTTCA
>CAYQRS010000242.1:0-1413 GCA_964419825.1 uncultured Eubacteriales bacterium | reverse complement strand
AACCAAGCGGCTTCCACCAATGGTCTCTGCGGCGAATGTGCGCCTGCTCATGGGCAACAACGAGCTTTTCATCCTGCTCGCCAAGGCTGAACGGCAAATAAATTTTGGGCTTTATAATGCCAAGCACAAACGGCGAGGCGACGTTTTCGCTTTGAAAAATATTTTCACACAGCAATACGGCTGTGCCGATTTTGCGCTTCAAGCGCCAATAGCTGAAAGCTGCATAAGCGAGCATTGCCGCAATGCCGAAAAGCCAAACGAACGAGAGAACTGAAACTAAAATCTGCAACGGATCGGCGCTTGCCGTGGGGTTCGGCGATAACACCGAGGGAATGGCGTTGCCTATTATGTAATCGACATCAGCAATTCCCGTGTCAATTTCGAGTGCTTCGCCTGAGATAATCGAGGGGTTAATTGTCTGCACGCTCGGAATCAAGCTCATTGTGCTTTCAAGCGAAAACGGGCTGATAAGGCGCACGCCAACAATTCCCCAAAGCATAACCGCAACCCATTTTGGAGCTTTTTTCAAAGCAAGCCTCAACAGCAAAACCGCAAGCACAGCCCAGCTTGCCGATATACTCATATTGACGATTTTCAAAAACAAATCAGCCATTGCTATTCTCCTTTGCGATAACGGTCAATCATCTGCTGAACAGCATCGATCTCTGCATCGGAAATTTGGCGGTGCTTTGTGAAAGCCGCAACAAAGGCAGGCAACGAGCCTTCAAAGGTTTTTTCAACCATTTCGTCAATCTCGGCGGCTTGAACCTCATCTTTACTGACGAGCGAGGTCACGACCGTGTTTTCGTTTTTGAGCACTCCCCTTTCGGAAAGGCGCTTGATAACCGTGTAAGTTGTTGTGGGCTTCCAGCCAAGCTGTTCCTTGCAAAGGCGAACAAGCTCACTGCTTTTGATTGGCTCATTTTCCCACAAAATCAGGCAAAAACGGTATTCGCTCTCAA
Organism: uncultured Eubacteriales bacterium; assembly: GCA_964419825.1. Taxonomy (GTDB): domain Bacteria; phylum Bacillota; class Clostridia; order Oscillospirales; family Acutalibacteraceae; genus UBA8612. Next base: position 451 of record CAYQRS010000242.1, on the reverse strand, counting down.
AAACCTTCGGTGTATTCATAAACATTACTCCTTTCTCTAATCCATTAGAGTTCGTATATACTCTAACACATTAGAGTTAGCTTGTCAAGGCTTTTTCATAAAAAAACAGCCCATCTTTAACGATGAGCTGTTTGTGAGAATTTTATTTAACTTCAAATCCGAGCATTTGCGAATAATTTTTGATAAGACCGAAAATCCTTTTGAATAAAGCGAAAGTATTACCTATATCTCACGGCAGAAAAATGGCGGTATATCTTCAACGCCCTGCTTGCCTATCGCAATAAGCTGATTGCACGGGGCAGATATACGGATGCCGTTGACGAGGTTATGATAAAATTTGCAAAATGAACAAAAGGCGGCAGGGAGCACTTCTTGCCGCCTTTTGCTATATCTTATTTATCATTCTTATCGGCGTAAGTATGGTATGTAATACGAATGACTGCTTTTTCGT
>CAYQRS010000241.1:0-1421 GCA_964419825.1 uncultured Eubacteriales bacterium | reverse complement strand
ATAGAAGAATAAATAGAATGGATTTTGAAAAAACAATTTTAATTAAAGAAGCTGGAGATGGACTTGATAAATATAGAAAAGAATATAATGAAATGCTATTAGAACAGGCAAAAAGTGCAAATGGAATTGTACAAGAAAAAATTATAACTATATCAGTTAATAAAAAGAACATAGAAGAAGCTAGAAACTATTTTGCAAGAACCTCAAGTGAACTAATGAATCATTTTTCAGTTTTAGGTTCAAAATGCATAGAATTAGATGCTGAAGAAAGATTAAGAATATATCATGACTTTTATAGAGTTGGCGAAGAAACATCTTTTAGATTTGATTTAAAGGAAAATTTAAAAAAGGGTCATAATTTTAAAGATTTTATATGTCCTGATACTTTTGAAAATAATTCTGATTATTTTAAAATCGGAAACAGATATGGTAGGGTATTATTTCTAAAAGAATATGCAAGTTTTATTAAAGATTCTATGGTAGCAGAACTTACAGAATTAAATAGAAACATGATGTTTAGTATAGATATTATACCAGTGCCTATGGATAAAGCTGTTAGAGAAGCGGAAAACAGGAGATTAGGAGTAGAAACTAATATTACGACATGGCAAAGAAAACAAAATGCTAATAATAATTTTAGTGCTATTATACCTTATGATATGGAACAACAAAGAAAAGAGTCAAAAGACTTTTTAGATGATTTAATACAAAGAGACCAAAGAATGTTTTTGTGTGTATTAACCATTGTACATACCGCTGACTCAAAAGAACAATTAGATAGTGATACAGAAAGTTTAATAACAACAGCTAGTAAAAATCTATGTCAATTAGGCATATTAAGATTTCAACAATTAGATGGCTTAAAAACAGCTATGCCATTTGGAATAAGAAAAATAGATGCTTTAAGAACATTAACAACAGAAAGTTTAGCTGTATTTATGCCATTTAAGGTTCAAGAAATAAGACATGATAATGGAATATATTATGGTCAAAATATAATAAGCAAAAATATGATTATTGCAGACAGAAAAGAACTTTTAAATGGAAACTCATTTATTTTGGGTGTATCTGGTAGTGGTAAATCCTTTGCAGCAAAAAATGAAATGGTTTCTATAATGTTAAAAGACCCAACTGCAGATGTAATAATTGTTGATCCAGAACGCGAAGATTCAAAATTAGTAAAATCACTTGGAGGAGAGGTAATACATATTTCAGCAACTAGTGATAGTCATATAAATGCTATGGACATGAACTCTGAATATGGAGATGGAGCAAATCCAGTTATCCTGAAATCAGAGTTTATTTTGTCTTTATGCGAACAATTAATCGGTAGTTCTAATTTAGGTGCGAAACAAAAATCTATAATTGATAGATGCACAGCAAGTGTTTATAGATATTATCAACAAGGTAATTATCAAGGC
>CAYQRS010000240.1:0-1433 GCA_964419825.1 uncultured Eubacteriales bacterium | reverse complement strand
CAAGAACTTCACTTTCTTTTTTAGAAAAATATTTTGTGGTTAAACTATTATCTCTATGTCCAAAAAATTGAGAACTTTAAAAAATTATTTAAATTCAAATAAATATTAAGGTGGTTTTTATTATGAAAAAAATTATGAGTATATTTTTGTCTTTGATATTGCTTTTATCATTGATAGGTTGCAGCGATTCTTCAAATGATTACAAGAAAGGTTATGAAGCAACTGACAGTTCATATGAAGACAATTACGATTACGAAACAACTGACAGTTCATATGAAGATAACTACGATTATAACAATAATAGCAACAATAACAATAATAATAATAATTACACTCCGCCTGTTACAACACATACTCACTATTATTCTTCAACCATTACAAGAGAAGCTACTTGTGGAGAAGAAGGGATTATAACATATAAATGTTCTTGCGGCGATACATATACCGAAAGTATAAGCAAAAAAAGTTATCATAATTGGGAAAATGCAACTTGTAGTTCACCCCAAAAATGTAAAGTTTGCGGAAAAACCGAAGGTACAGCTAAAGAACATAATTATAAAAAATATGATGGATATAAATGTAGTATGTGTGGACAAGTAGACTCCAATGTACAAAATACATTATCAAAATGTTCTTTACTACTTCCCACACTTCCTGAGTCTATTACTTACTATGGTTATTCCAATAAAATATACTCGAAAGTTAATGTTACCAACATAACATATCAATTCGAATATTATGGTGATGGAAAAGTAACTCTAACAGCGAAGTTTTCTGGAGAGAAGACTTATGACCATAACGGTGCTGGACAAAGTTCAAGATGTAGAATTGGTTGGAAATTATATGATCCCTCCGGAAATGTTTTTAGATCAGGCACATTTAGTTCTCCGAGCATAGCAATGGGCGAAATGTTTACAAATCAAGAGGAAGACTTGATTTACAATTTTGAGGCGGCAAATCCAGGGGCATATAGGTTAGAAATATTAAATGTTAATTGAAATGCTTAATACAATTTGATAACTTCGGTGAAGGCTGTATGTGCTTGGAGGACACTCATTACGAGTATTCGTATACCGTAGACAAAAATACCGTCAGCATTGATTATAAAAACGAAGCCGTACACGATTGCGAATATACTTTTAAAGTCACGGATAACACTTTAACGCTTGTCGGCGGTGAAGGAACAACAGGAGGAACATATAAATTGGATAAAGAAGGATAAATATAGTTTACTTTGCTATAGGTTAATTAAGATTTTAAGTCCTACTAAATTAAAAAATGTTCGTGTTGCACTCAAAATTTCTTGACAAACATATGTTCTATCGTGTATAATAAACTTCCTCAATAGAGGACTACAACTGAATAGATGTAAGATTGGGAAGTGGCAAAGCCACCTAATGCCGGCGGTATGCTAAGAGAAAATACCGTCACCC
>CAYQRS010000239.1:0-1450 GCA_964419825.1 uncultured Eubacteriales bacterium | reverse complement strand
ATATAGATATGTTGCCGCATTAGGGCTTTGTTTTGGTGATTATAACTATTAAGGAGTGGTGTCCGAATATGAAAAAAATTGTTTTGCTCATCGGGGTGCTTGTGCTTGCGCTGAGCCTTGGCGCTTGCGTGAGAATCGGCGAAAACGATTACATAAGCTTTTGGTCGGCGATGATGAAATATGAGCCGAATATAACGGTCAGCGAATATCAAACAGGCGAGGAAAACCGCCAAAGTGCTTATATCAACGGCTGTAAAATCTCGCTGTTTTCAAACGGTGAGGGCAAGCTCAGCAAGGTCAGCTTGACCGCATTGCCGAGTGACACGGCAGGCTTCTATCCGCTCGCACGGCAATGTGTTGCGGCGGCAAGCGAATATTCACCTGAGCAAATTGACGGCTTGCTTGACGAATTGGGGATAAGTGCGAAAAAAATCGGTCACACGCTCGGCATTAACCGCAGGGAAGATGAGTGGTTCGATTTTGTTTTTACCGCCGATGAAGCCGCAATAACGCTGATAATCACCTCAAAAAGGCTCAACCCGACTCAAGCCCCGACTGTGACTGTTAAGTTAACGGAAAAATCCGAAGCCCCGTCTTGAACAGCCTCTCGGCGGAGCAGGCGGCGGATTATAGCAAACCAAAATCGTGTCGTCACCGACAACATCAACATCACACCACGGAACTCTTATATCGTTCTCACAGCCGTAGGGCGAAAAAAGCCTGCCTCCTCGGCAGACGACAAGATTAAGCACACAGCCTGAGCAGGCATCGATTTCAACATCGCAAACATGACCGAGCCTGCAACCGTCACGCTTGTTGATGACCTCCTTTATTCTCAAATTTGCAATACAGTGATGCATAAATATCAACCTCCTACAAAATAATATGATATTTTTTAAAATATAGTCTTTCTTTTTTTGAGGTTATGTGTTAGTATTAAACCACTAATTTACGGAGGTAGGATATGGATTTTTTACTCGACAGAGTCGGCGCTTACTTGCCAAACATCGAGAAGCTGATTTTTTCAAAATCAATTCCGTTAACAGGCTTTAAGTATCTGCCGTGCGATTATAAAAAAACAGGTGAGGGCTTGCCTGTGGTTGATGAAGGCTGGCAGGTTTTTTCCGAGAACGATGTTTGGGGCTTGAAGCCCGACACTCATGCTTGGTTTTACAAAAAGCTTGCCGTGACCGACGATATGAAAGACAAAAAGCTTGTCTTTTATTTCAGCATCGGCGAGCCGGATAAGCAGGTTTCTCATGAGGCTCAGTTCATTGTTTACAACAACGGCAAAATCATTCAGGGCCTTGACGAATACCACCGCTTTTGTGAGCTTGAGGCTGATGAAAACGGTGAGCTTGAAATTTATATTTATGCTTACACAAGCCGCTATGCCTGCAAGCATTTGATTGTCAGCAGTCTTAATGCGCTTGATGAATTTTATAAGGAT
>CAYQRS010000238.1:0-1454 GCA_964419825.1 uncultured Eubacteriales bacterium | reverse complement strand
CGTTGTTAAGTGCCTCGTGTGCGCCGTTACCGATGGCGAAATAGTAATCGCCTGCTTCGAGCGACCATGCACCATAAGTGCCGTCTGCCTTGAGGGCATCCTCATCATAGCTTGCCATGTACTGCGGGTCGAACGTGATGGTCACATCGACGCTCTCGCCGGGCTGAAGGATATCGGTCTTTTCAAATGCGAGAAGCTGGATCGCGGACTTCTCCAAGCCACCTGCGGTGTAGGGGGACTGGAAGTAAAGCTGTGCGGTTGCCTTGCCGGCGACATCGCCCGTGTTCTTCACGCTGACGACTGCCTGACCCTCGCCACCGAGCGTCACATCGACCGACTTGAGCGCCATTTCAAACGTGGTGTAGGAAAGACCATAGCCGAAGGGATAGCTCACTTCGTTTGCATAGTTCCATGCGCCACCATTCGATGCGCCGTCCGTTGCAGTCGCATTGCCCTGACCGAGGACGCTGTCCTCATAGCGCGTTTCGTAATACTTGTAGCCGACATAGATGCCCTCGGATTCGACGAGGTACCAGTCTGCCTTGTTGGTCTCCGTCAGCTCGGGACTCTCGGACTGGGAGTAGTTGGTGTACATATACACACCGTAGTTGACCATTGCAGGTGCGGATGCGGAATTGATCGCGTAGGTATCGGAGATGTGACCCGAGGGGTTGACATCGCCCGAGAGCACATCGGCAACGCCGAGAAAGCCGTTCATACCCGGTGCACCAACCCAGAGGATCGCGCCGATGCCGTCGTCCTGCTTAAGCTCTTCGATCTCAACGGGGTTATCCGCATTGATAAGGACGATGACCTTGGTGGAGTGTGCCTTTGCAAGGGCGATCATCTCGCGCTCATAAGCGGAGAGCGCCAGCGGACGCTCGAAGCTGTCGCCCTCGGTCGCATTGATCATGTTGGGGTTGTAGTCTGCCGCCTCGGAGCTATCGCGGGAGATGACGACGACAGCAGCGGTGTTATCTGCGCTGGAGAGGATCGCATCGGTATAGAGGCTTGCGGGAATTTCGCCAACGGGGTACATCGACGGATTCTCGTAGATCATACCGAATGAGGGCATCAGGCCGTGACCCGTCTGACCGAAGCCACGGCGAGCATATGCCATAGCCGCGTCGCTTGCATAGAGGTCGATCATAGTCTGGTTCAGGGTGAAGCCCTTTGCCGTCATGGCTTCTTCAATGCCATAGGCGACCTGACCCGTGGTCGGATCATAGCCCGTGGACGAGCCGATCATACCGCCGAGGGTGGGGGTGTGGGAGTTCATGCCCCAGAGTGTGACGGTTTCGCTACCCTTGTTCAGCGGGAGCGCGCCGTTGTTCTTAAACAGGACGCTACCCTCTTCCGAAACAGCTTCCGCCTGCGCATCGAGCGCATGGACGAGCTCCTCAAGGGAATTGAATTCGGATCAGGCTTCAGCTTCGCGGATATGAAGGGATCAC
>CAYQRS010000237.1:0-1492 GCA_964419825.1 uncultured Eubacteriales bacterium | reverse complement strand
GCTTGAAGTAAAAGGCTTGAAGTGAAAGGCTTGAAGTAAAAGCTTTGAAGTAAAATCTCAAAAGGCACAACCAACGGATTTTGTCCGTCGGTTGTGCCTTTGCTTTTTATTACTGATAAAAAGCAGTGGAAATTTAGCTTGAAGTGCGGTTGAATGGTGAGGCTGTGTTTATTAACCGTTGTTTATTCATCGTTGTTTATTCGCTGTTTGTTGTGCGCTGTCTGTTTTAATTCCGATTGATTATTTTTGCTCTATACTGTATAATATAGCCAGCAATCACGAAAGGGTGTTGGCGTTGATTTCTTTTGAATTGTTCCGCTCGCCGAGCGATAAATACAACAGCGGAGAAGGCTGTGAGGTTCTGCTTTTTGAAAACTGCACAAGGGCTGATTTTGATAATCAATGCCGTTTGGTAGAAGGTAGCGGATGTTTGCTTTACTCGGTTAACGAGCTTTGCGGCAACTGCTTCAAAACTTACACATCGCCCGAAATCCCACAGCTTCATATTTATTTTTGCGAAAGCGAAAGGAAAATCCGTATCGTTGTCGATTCTAACCCGAATCTTTTTGTTAAGTCGGCTGAAAATTGCCCACAAACTCACCGTACCGCACTTTGGCAGTTTGAGGTTGATCATAGCTTGATCGATTGCGGAATGTGCAACATTGTGCGTTGCTGTGATGGTAGCTTTTTTGTTATTGACAGCGCTCATTTTTATTCAATAAACGATGATAAGCGGATTGTTGAATTTCTGACTCGCATTAACGGCGGCAAAAAGCCGATTGTCGCAGGCTGGTTTTTCTCCCACGCACATATTGACCATGTTGCAAAATTCCTCGATATTGTTCAGTACCGCCGTAACGAAATCGAAATACAAAAGGTGTTTTGCAATTTTCCAACGCTTGCGCACCGTGACAGCAAGCATTGGGGCGTGAGTGCAAAATCATATTTGCCGAAGTTTGAGCGCATACTCGCCGAAAATCCTGATATTGAGCGTGTTAAACTCCATTCAGGTCAGCGCTTTTTCGTGCGCAATCTTGAATTTGTTGTCTTATGCACGCATGAGGATATTTATCCCAATTCTCTTGCGAATTTTAATGATTCCTCAACCGCTTTAATGCTGACGGTTGATGGCAGTAAGGTGCTTTTCCCCGGCGATTCTTCAGGTGAGAGCGATAAGGTGATCGTTCCCCGTTGGGGTGATTATCTCAAATGCGATGTTGTTCAGGTTTCGCACCACGGTCACGCAGGCACTTCACCCCGATTTTATGAATTGGCGGCGGCAGAATGTGCCTTATTCCCCGTAACCGTAATTAAATTTGATGAGGAATTCCCATTGCAGGAGGCTAACCGTGTTGCAGTGAGCATAGCTAAGGAATACCATATCGCTTCAAACGGCACGGTGGAAATTCCGCTGCCGTATAAATTTGGGCAGACGAAAATTTATCCCGATGAAACCTTTGAGGATTTTAACGGAATTCACAGCCTTTGGGCT
>CAYQRS010000236.1:0-1517 GCA_964419825.1 uncultured Eubacteriales bacterium | reverse complement strand
CTGAAAACATGAACAAAATTTTAACTAAAAATATTAAATTAGGTTTAAAAGGAAAAAAACATAAGAGAAATTTAAATGTGTTGGTAGTAGGAGGTAGTGGTGCAGGTAAAACATTTAGTTATTGTAAGCCTAATATTATGCAAGCTAATACTTCTTTTGTGTGTCTAGATCCTAAAGGAGAAATTGTTCGTGATACAGGATATTTACTTGAGAAAAAAGGTTATGAAGTAAAAGTATTAGATTTGATAAATATGGATAAAAGCTATTGTTATAATCCATTTGTATATTTAAAAAACGACAATGATGTTCAAAAATTAGTAACTAATCTTTTTAAAAGTACAACACCAAAGGGAGCAAGCTCAAACGACCCATTCTGGGATGTTGCAGCACAAATGCTCTTGCTAGCATTGATATTTTATTTAATATATGAAGCACCAGAAGAAGAACAAAATTTTGTTATGGTTATGGAACTATTAAGAGCAGGAGATGTTAAAGAAGATGAAGATGACTATGTTAGTCCGTTAGATATGCTATTTAACAGGTTAGAAACTAAAAATCCAGACCATATTGCTTTAAAATATTATCGAGCATATCATTCTGGTTCATCAAAAACATTAAAGTCTATACAAATAACATTAGCATCACGATTAGAAAAGTTTAATTTGGAAAGTCTAGCAAATATGACTATGACAGATGAATTGGATTTACCTAGTTTAGGAGAAAAGAAAGTTGCTTTATTTGCTTTAATACCAGATAATGATACATCATTCAATTTTTTAGTTAGTATACTTTATACTCAAATATTTCAACAATTATTCTATATAGCAGACCACAAATATGGTGGCAGTTTGCCTATACATGTTCATTTTGTAATGGACGAGTTTGCTAATGTTAGCTTACCAGATGACTTTGATAAGATATTATCTGTAATGAGGTCAAGAGAAGTATCTGTTTCTATAATCTTACAAAATCTTGCTCAATTAAAAGCATTATTTGAGAAACAATGGGAAAGTATAGTAGGAAATTGTGATGAATTCTTGTATTTAGGTGGAAACGAACAATCAACACATAAATACGTTTCTGAATTATTAGGAAAGGAAACGATAGATACTAATACCTATGGTAAAAGTTCAGGTAGAAGCGGGAGTTATTCTACTAATTATCAAAATAGTGGTAGAGAACTAATGACTCCAGATGAAGTGCGAATGTTGGATAACAAATATGCACTTCTTTTTATTAGAGGAGAAAGACCTATTCAAGACTTTAAGTTTAATTTATTTGAACATTCAAATGTCGAATTATCAGGTTTAGGAAAAGAAAAACCATATATACATGGTGGAACTGAAAATTCAATAGCTTCATTATCATATGATTTTAGCGAAAATGATGTTATTGAAAATACAAATGAGATATCTTCAGACTATGAATTATTATCTGAAGAAGAATTAGAAAATTATATTATGGAGGAATTTAAAAATGAAAATTAAAAAAATAAATATAAAAAGAATATTCAGTAG
>CAYQRS010000235.1:0-1522 GCA_964419825.1 uncultured Eubacteriales bacterium | reverse complement strand
CATCAGCCTGACCTGCTCGTTCCTTTTTGACAGCGCCGAATCCAAAAGCTGTTCAAATTGCTTTTTATAGTAGCCACACATTTCAAGCTGACCTTCCCTATCCGTTGTTCCAAGCGAAGAAAAAAATGAGGCTATCAGCGTGCAATCGCCCTCGTTGAGCGCAGTTTTGCTTCTGCTGTTTTTAACCGCCGTCAAATCGACGGTTTCGCCACCTACATCGGACAAAAACGGCAAAACAGCGATGTTTCCGTCAAGCTTCGCTTTTTCAAATATTACGGCAACCGGATCATCGCAATAAGCGATTGACGATTCGGTTAAATAAATGAAGCTGATGAACGATTTTAATGAAGAAATGCGCTTATCAAAGCGGCTTGCCGCATAGTTACCCAGCGTTACCGAGGAAACGAACAGCATTATCAGCCCCGCTAATTTCATCAAGCAATTCACCAACCCCAATAAATTCAGAAATAACCGACGGCTGATTTTTGCCTGCAAGCAACGCCACGCCGCAAAATTCGCCTGTTTGAATGAGCTTAACAAGCTGTGGTCGGCGAAGCAGATCTGCCTTTGACGAAGCGTGCAGGCTCAAAAAGAAATTCACCCCCGAATTAAGTCCGTTCTTAATATCATCAACCTCGTCAACGCTCCCGATCTCATCCATAACAATAATATCGGGTGACATCGTTCTCAAAGCAACCATAAGCCCGTGTTTCTTTGGATAAGACGATAAAACATCACAGCAAACGCCAACATCATTTTGCGGTATTCCTGCCGAACAGGCTGCAATTTCTTCACGCTCATCAATAATCACAGTATGCCTAAATCCACCCTCGGCGCTCGAAAGCATCCGTGCCAAATCACGCAGAACCGTTGTTTTGCCGCTCGACGGCGTTCCTGCAACAATAACGCTTTTAAATCCCTGTTCTGCGATTATATTAAACAGCGGTTCAGCAATCCCCTTAAATTCTCTTGAAATTCTGATATTTATTGAGGAAATATCCCTCACGGCGCTTATATTGCCGTTATTGACAACTGCAGTACCGATGATGCCTGCACGGTGACCGCCGCTGATTGTGACAAAGCCGTTGCAGATGTTGGATTGATGCGTATGTACCGAATAGCCGCACACGATGCGAAAACATTCCTCAACATCATTCGGCGAAACGATTGCTAAGCCCTGCTGAACCAAATAAGAGGTTTTGCCGTTTGCTAAAACAAAAACGCTTCCGTCAGGCATAACGATTTCAAGCGGTCTGCCACACCTGAGCCTTATCTCCTGTGCATTTGATTTCACATCGCTTGCAACAGACAAAAGGATGCTTTTGATGCGCTGACCGAAAAACTTTGTTAAGCTATTAAATCTTTCCGTGTTTTCTTTTTCCATTTTCTGATAACTCCTTTCACATCATTACTATGAATCCTTGTCCTTATTTATGCCAACAGATAAAACAAGTTGCAAAAAAGACACACTTTTGATGTTTGAATGTTGAAAAAAAGGCAATAATATGGTATTATAAATATA
>CAYQRS010000234.1:0-1553 GCA_964419825.1 uncultured Eubacteriales bacterium | reverse complement strand
CACCTTTTTGCGCAATTTATCAGGAGGACATCGCATGAAAAAATTTACAAAAGTGCTTATCGCGCTCCTGCTCACGCTTGCGATTGTTGCAGGTGGCATTGTCGGCGTGCTGTACTTTGTATTTGATATCGACGTATTTGACCAAAGTGGATGGGATGTTTCCGATACCGGAAGCATCCGCTATCTCGACTACTACGGCAAGCCACTCTTTTCTTGGCAACTCGTTGACGGACAATGGTACTACTTTGATCCCGAAAGCGACGGCGCAATGTACACAGGCTGGCTCTCGCTCGACGGTAGTCGCTACTATATGGAAGCAAGTGGCATCCGCGCAAGCGGTTGGCGCAATTTAAGCGATGGGCAGTATTATCTTAGCCCCTCGGGCGGTGCTGCCATCACAGGCTGGCTCACCCTCGACGATTCGCGCTACTATTTCAACGACCTTGGTCAAATGTGCACAGGCTGGCAGGAGATCGATTCCGAACGCTACCACTTTTCCACAAGCGGAACGATCGATACCGGTTGGCTCTCGCTTGACGGAAATCGCTATTACCTCGGTGATGACGGAAAAATGTACACCCTTTGGTATGAGGATGAATCCGGCAAGCGCTATTTCGACCCCGATACCGGCGCGATGGCGCGCGGTTGGTATGAAGTGGACGACTACCGTCGTTATTTCTCCGAGGATGGCCTGCTCTGCACAGGCTGGACAGAAACCCCCGATGGTACATTCTACTTAAATGACCTCGGCTGTCCCACGATAGGCTGGACGCAGATCGACGACGACACCTTCTATTTCTCCCCCGACACAGGGGAAATGACGACGGGCTGGCTCACCCTCGACGATGTGCGCTACTATTTCCGCGAGGATGGCACGATGGCGATTGGCAAGGTCGTGATCGACGGAACGGCAAGCTACTTTGCATCCAATGGTGCTTACGTCGTGATGGTGAACCGCTGGAATCCCGTTCCCGAGGATTACGAAACGGATCTTGTCAGCTATGGTCAGTGGCGCGTCGATGCGCAAGTGCTTGAACCGCTCAAGCAGATGCTTGCCGACTGTCCGTACAGCTATACCATCACCTCCGCCTACCGTAGCGAAGCAACACAAAAGTCCATTTGGAACACGCGTATGCAGCGCTACAAGAGCCAAGGCTATTCGACAGCCGAAGCAGAAACGCTTGTCGGACAGTCGGTCGCGATCCCCGGCACGAGTGAGCATCATCTCGGTCTGGCAGTTGACATCTCTTCGGGTGAGGCTGGCTACGCTTGGCTTGCAGAGCATTGTGCGCAGTACGGCTTTATCCTGCGCTATCAAGAGGGCTATCTCGACATCACAGGCACGATCCACGAGCCGTGGCACTTCCGCTACCTCGGCACGGAGCTTGCCAAAGAAGTCACCGATACGGGGCTTTGCTTTGAGCAGTATTTTGATATGCTCACCCTCTCGCAAGGCTCGGACGCCGGTACAGCTTCTGATCCCGACAAATATACCAACACCTATACCCAGTATCTAAACGCAGCATAACATGCGCCACCGTCCCAAGGGGCGG
>CAYQRS010000233.1:0-1560 GCA_964419825.1 uncultured Eubacteriales bacterium | reverse complement strand
CTGACGTGCACGGATCGCTTCGCGGTTCTGCTTCGCGCGACGTTCGCGCTCTGCTTTTCGCCTTGCCTGTTCTTCGCGCGAGATCTTCGGCTCAGCAGGCTTTTTCTGCGGTGCGGGACGCGGACGCTTCTCGGCAGGCGTTCGGCGCTCCTCCTGTGCGCTTCGGCTTGTGCGCACTTCCTGCTCGGGTGCGCTTCGGCGCGGGCGCGGAGCATCCGCTTTTTGAGGGACGCGTTTTTTATTTGTCGCATTTTGCGCAGGCGCTTTTTTCTTCTTTTGCGCCTCGGGGCGACTTTTCTGCTTTGTGTCCATAAGTTCCTCCTGCGCGGTGGGATTTATTTCACCAGCGATTCGATGATATCGCAGATCTGCTCCGCGGAATCGGTCTGCACCATGCCAAGAAGCGCCTGACGCATCTTGGCACGGCGTGCTTCATCTGCAAGGAGCGCCGTGATCTCGGCGTACATCTTCTCGGGTGTGCAATCCTTTTCGAGCATCACGACCGCGCCACCGCGTTCTTCAAGCACGCGTGCATTTTTCTCCTGATGGTTGTTCGTGACATTGGGAGACGGGACGAGGATGCAAGGCGTTCCGCTTGCGCCGATCTCGTTGCAGGTCGATGCGCCCGAGCGTCCGATGATCACATCCGCCGCCGCCATAACGGTGGGCATATTGTAGATATACTCGCGCATATCGATATTTTCGCAGTGCGCAAGCGCAACGCCTTGCTTGCTTACAAGCGCAGGCATCCATTCCCACCCGAAGCTGCCTGTCGCATGGATATGGTGGAATGGGAAGCCGTCGCGCTGTTCCATGGGAAATATCTGCGCCATCGTTTCATTCATCACCTTCGCACCCAGACTGCCAAAGGCAGAAACGACGACTTGCTTGCCCGAAAGTCCAAGCTCTCGCTTGGCATCTTCCTTGCGGGTATAGATGAACTCGCGCTTGATAGGCATGCCCACGACTTGAACACGCTCTGGATGAGCATAATGGGAAACGCTTTCCTCAAACGCGACCAGCACGCGATCTGCCTTATTCGCCGCCATTTTGGTCGTCACACCGGGGACGGCGTTCGCTTCATGTACACAAGTTGGAATGCCCATGCGCTGTGCCGCATAGAGCGCAGGAAAGCTCGCGTAGCCACCTGTACCGATCACGGCATCGGGGCAAAATTCGCGAAATATCTGCTTGCACGCGCTCACCGCGCGCAGGACGCACTTGACTGCATAGACATTCTGCTTCATTCCCGCAAAACTCAGCTTTCTGCTAAGCCCCGAGGCATCGAGGCATTTGAGCGCATAGCCCGCCTGCGGGACGAGCTTTTCTTCCATCTTGCCTGTTGCACCGATGAATAGGATATTCGCATCGGGATGGCGTTCCTTGATCATATTGGCAACTGCGATGGCGGGGTTGATATGTCCCGCCGTACCACCGCAGGTAAAAATCAAATTCATAGAGATACCTCCTGTTTTTTTGTCTTGTTTCGGTCTCTCGAAATACGAAGTACGATCCCCATTTCTCCGAGGTTCATGGCAAGTGCCGTTCCGCCATAGGAGA
>CAYQRS010000232.1:0-1561 GCA_964419825.1 uncultured Eubacteriales bacterium | reverse complement strand
CGTTGGTTGAGTGTCCTGAAGGAGAGGAAGCTATCGCCATTGAGGAAGCCATCGGATACTTAGGGGAGGCATTGCAATGACGCTGATTGAAAAGCTGATAGAGGCTGGCTATCCACGCAAAGAGATGTACCACCATTACAGCGATTTGCATATCTTCGTTACGCCGTTGACGACCAAAGTTGTCGATGATTGGTTCAAGGAGCAGAAGCTGAACAAGGGACTTTTCGTATCACGCTTCAAGGATAATGTTACAGGAAAGCAGATGTACGACATAGCGTTTCAGTATTATGAAGGAGGGAACAAAGATGGCTTATCAGAGGAAAACTCGTGATGTCTGGTGCCTTTGGGTGAACTACGGGCAAGTGTACGAGCTGGAGCTGACAGAGGAAACAAAAGAAGAAATAGAGCAGCGTCTCAAAGAGTATAGGAAGAACTGCCCTCAATACCCGTGTTTCATATCAAGACACAGAGAAAGGATTGAGAAATGATGGCAGGTCTGCATATAAAAGTTAAGTGCAAGGGCATTGATGAGTATGCTCTTGGTGGCGTTCAAAAGATAGACTTTGAACACAACGACCTCGGAGATGGGGCAAATTGGGACTACATCAAAACAACTATCTTCGATACGAGGAAGTATTCATACGAAAACGTGGAGTACATAAAGGTGTACGGCGGTGCAGTTGCAACCTCCGATGACGAACTCCAATACATTCTGGCGTTTGCTAAGGAGACGGATTTCTTCTTTGAGGCAGCTCAAAAACAGCTCAGAAGTCTTTGGACGGCATACTGCTTACACAAGGGGTACGAGTGCGACACACTCCAATACGACACGAACCTAAATTGGGTGTGGACTGAGTTGCTCCAGAACAGCAGTTGCCCGTGGAAAGACGACGAAGATGAGGGCGTTGTAGGCTTTGACTTATTCGATGATTATATGTGCGAGGAGGTGGTATAATGGCGACAAACAGAGATTGGCTATTGATGGAGCTATTGCACTGCGGAGGGTACGACCTGAGCCTATTGGACAATGTAGGCTATGATTGGTGCGATGTTATCGAAACGGACAGCACATTTCCGTTCGACTTAAACTATGTGATGCGTCAGGTGTTCGAGTTTGGATATTCTCAGATTGCCCAAGCGGTAAACGACCGCATCTGCGAGCTGGAGGCAATTCCTAACGAGCGAGAACTGGAAGAAGATGAAGAACTGGAACTTTCAGAACTAAGAACGCTGGAGCCATACGAGGACTTTGAGTCCTTCCACAACTACATTGACACCCACGTCTGGTGCGAGAAACACAAGGACATCTACCAAAAGTATATGGCAGAAGCCATTGATGAGTTCGGAGATGGGACAGGCTTTGAAATCTCTTTCGATTAAGCAGCGGACTTGACTAAATCGTAATTTTGTGGTATAATATTACGAATGTTTACGAAAGAGAAAGAACTTACGCATTTTAGAACCCTCCAATGGGGAGACCAATACTCATATCCCGTGAGCATTGGAGATGCAATGTTCATCCAGTGACAAAATCCAAAATAGGAGGTATCGTATGTTCCAC
>CAYQRS010000231.1:0-1571 GCA_964419825.1 uncultured Eubacteriales bacterium | reverse complement strand
GTATTCGTCATAGGTCATCTTCTTGTCGATGAATTGACCTGCGGTGACATCGATGAGGCGGTTCGCAATCGTTTGAATGAACTGGTGGTCGTGCGAAGTGAAGATTACGCTTTCGCTGAACTTGGTAAGTCCTTCGTTGAGTGAGGCGATTGATTCAAGGTCAAGGTGGTTGGTCGGCTCATCGAGCAAAAGCACGTTTGCGCCGCTGAGCATCATTTTGCAGAGCATACAGCGAACACGCTCGCCACCCGAAAGCACTTTTGCCTGCTTGTGGGCTTCTTCGCCGCTGAACATCATTCTGCCGAGCCAGCCACGGACATCGGTTTCAAAAACAAGGTTGGAATATCTCCTGATCCAGTCGCACAAATCCTCTTCAACGCCATCGAAATATTCGCTGTTATCGCTTGGGAAGTAAGAGCGTGAGGTTGTTACGCCCCACTTGATCGTGCCCTCATCAGGCTCAATTTCTTCGGCGAGGATTTTGAGCAGGGTTGTTTTTGCAACTGCATCTGTGCCGATGAGTGCGATTTTTTCGCCCGGGAGAACGGTGAATGAAACATTATCGAGAACCTTGCGGTCACCAATCGTTTTGCTGATTCCCGTAACGGTGAGAACCTCGTTGCCGATTTTTCTTTCGGGCTTGAAATCAATGAACGGAAAACGGCGGCTTGAAACGGGGATTTCCGCAACATTGATGTTGTCAAGCAGCTTTTTGCGGCTTGTTGCCTGCTTCGATTTTGAAGCGTTGGCGCTGAATCTTGCGATGAAATCCTGAAGCTCCTTGATTTTAGCCTCAGCCTTTTTGTTCTGCTCACGCAGTTGGCGTTGAGCCATCTGCGTGTATTCGTACCAGAAATCGTAGTTGCCGACACTCATTGTGATTTTGCCAAAGTCAATGTCAACCGTGTGGGTGCAGACCTTGTTGAGGAAGTGACGGTCATGGCTGACGACAATTACCGTGCTGTGCATATCGATGATGAATTCTTCAAGCCAATGGATTGCTTCAACATCAAGGTGGTTTGTAGGCTCATCCATAAGCAAAATATCGGGCTGACCGAACAATGCCTGTGCAAGCAAAACCTTAACCTTTATGTCGCCTGGGAGGTTTTTCATCAGCTCATAATGATATTCGTTTGTTACACCTAAGCCGTTGAGCAGGATTTCGGCATCGCTCTCTGCGCTCCAACCATCCATTTCGGCAAAGGTTTCTTCCAGCTCGCTTATACGCATACCGTCTTCCTCGGTGAATTCCTCTTTTGCGTAAAGTGCTTCCTTTTCGTCTATAATGTCGCAAAGCTTTTTGTTGCCGAGCAGAACTGTACGGATAACATCACATTCATCAAATTCAAAGTGATCCTGCTTGAGGATTGAAAGGCGTTCGCCAGGGGTGATAACGACCTCGCCCTTGTTCGGCTCAATTTCGCCTGAAAGGATTTTTAAAAATGTTGATTTACCTGCGCCGTTTGCGCCGATAATGCCGTAGCAGTTGCCACGGGTAAAGGTTAAATCAGCGCCTTGAAAAAGCGTTCTGCCGCCATACTGAAGTGTTACATTTATAGCCTGTATCAATT
>CAYQRS010000230.1:0-1573 GCA_964419825.1 uncultured Eubacteriales bacterium | reverse complement strand
ATATTATTATTTTTCCGGCTGTTATCATATAGATTTTTTTCGTCAATATATGAATTTTTTTCGTCAATTGTTCTCATATAAAAAGTAGTTTCCGTAAAAAAAGAGGATGCCTAATCAGGCACCCTCTTAAAACTATCTCAAGATCTTACTGAAACTTAGCTGCATTTTCTGCTGCGATAGGAGTCATCTCAGGAACAACCTTTAAGCCTTCAAAGTCAGCAGGTAATAAAGCCATTTCATCAGTTGCATAGTAGTTAGCGAACCATTCATCAACTCGCTCACCGCCTGCTGCTACCCAAGTAGCCTTAGCTTCTGCAACGATTTCAGCTGCAGTCTTAGAAGAATCTGCGATACCAGCCTTAAGTGTATCATCAACAAGCTTATCAGTTGTACTTAAGATCAGTGCTAATTCATCTTCAAGTGCAGGCTTACCCTGTGTTAACCAAACACGAGGATCAGATACGCCGGGCTCATTAGCTACGCTGAACAGATCAAAGTACAGTACACCAAACTCCTGTAAGAGTTCGTCATCACTTGACAGACATACGTTGTACTCATCGTTTGCACGAGCGCTGTAAGAATCATCAGCTAAGATAGATTTTGCAACGTTCATTACACAGTAATCGCTTGCGTAAGAATACTCAGCTTTGTTCTTCTCTGTATCAAGAGCGAACCATGTGCCGTACTCATTCTTTTCATAGTACTCACCTTCAGGACCATAGTACAGGTACTCAGAAACTGCAGGATCATATAACCAGTTAGCATATGCTAAGGTTGCATCTAAATCCTTGCAATCTGTAGAGATGAAACCGTTTGTAGCGATACCACTGTTAGGGTTAGCTGTATAACGGCCAAACTCAGTTTCAGGTAAAGCAAATGTAGTTAACTTAGTAGTTTCAGGCATCTGCTCTTTTACAGACTTGAACAGGTTGTATCTGTTAGAGTTAACAAATCTACCTGAGCAGTAAACACCGATTTTGCTGTTTAAGAAGTCAGCCTGATCATCATCACCCTTCATGGTGAGGTAGTCAGGGTTAACAAGCTTATTGTCAACAACCTTCTTAGCAAACTCTAACCAAGCTTCGATATTGTCCCAAGCATATACTAAGTTACCATTCTCATCGAACTTGTACTTCTCAGGGTTACCAAAACCGAACATATGAGCAGTTACACGCTGTGCATCAGTTGTCATGTTGATACCCCATGTATCATTTACACCGTTTCCATCAGGATCGTTGTAAGTGAAAGCATAAAGCATATCATAGAACTCATCAATAGTGGTAGGAGTAGAGATACCAAGGTTCTCCATCCAGTCCTGACGAACTACCATTGTATGGTTACATCCATAAGGGCTGTATACACCAAAACCAACCAACTTACCATTTCTGGAGTTGTTCTTTACTAATGCAGGATACTTCTCTAACAGAGCCTTGTAGTTAGGCATCTTGTCAAGCATCTCATCAGTAATTTCCATAGCCATACCCTGCTGATAGAAATCAGTAAGTCTGGCCTCTGTATTAGGATACAGATCAGGACCTGTACCGCCTGCAAACTGTAAGCTCATGGTCTCATA
>CAYQRS010000229.1:0-1574 GCA_964419825.1 uncultured Eubacteriales bacterium | reverse complement strand
AAGGTGGAATTCCTCGCTTAATAATCAACATATTTTTAACTCCTTCCAAATTTAGAGTAAAAGAAAAGCCGGGGATTTTACTCCTCGGCTTATGTAAGGTAATTATATTATTGTTTGATTATGCATTGTACATATAAAATTATCATCTTCCACATATCCCACCTGCACTTCTATCTCGTCAGAGTTAAATAACTTTTGTACTCTTTCTCTTTCAAAAAACTTTCTTGCCAACTCTACACTTGATTGGGATAAGGCTACAAATAATTCAACATATCTATACTTTACACCATAATACTCTTTAATATTATGGATATTCCTTAATGGATTTAAAACTCTCGTATAATGTACATTCTGATCTATAAAGCTAACAACATATATTATGTTTAATCCATTTGTTAATGTAACCCGATACGAATGAATTGGTCCAATAATTTCAATATCCTCTGGAAGTAGAATTTTATCGATGCTTTCAACCTTTTCTCCCAACAAATTATATAACATTCTTTTAACTTTATAAAATCTTGTTTCCTCTTTATTTATAACTGCTACGTTTTCTACTTCTTTTAAGATGGTATCATTTAATTTGTCCTTGCCGTCTAACAACTTATTTACAAAATACAGAAAATCCGGCATATTATATAACCAAACTTTTTTCCCTGTAACACTGTTAAACTCTTTCAATAATTCAAATCTTGGTGTCTTCGCTTTTTCTTGATCATACCAATCTTTTTTTACATCGTTACAGACAAAGATAACTGATTTTTGTTTCTTCTTTGCATAAGCAAGTATTTCCTTCCATACAATCAAATCTCCATATTTAGCTAATCCCTCTTTTTCACTTTCATCTTCATATCCAGGTGGAATCTCATTTCTATACCGTAATTCGCCCTCTTCCGCAATCTGTAACATTTCTTTAAATGAAATTTCTTCGCCAACAACAAATTTTTCCTCTATGGTATCAGCGACACAATCTCCATCAATCTCTTTAACACCTTTTATTTTCTCTTCTACAAGATGTTCAAATTTCTCGTTAAATTTTTCCATAACACTTATAAATGTTTCAACATTTTGCGAAAAATAAGAAATTTGTTTCTCTATGTCTTCATAAGTTTGTGCTTCAATATATGGGTGCTTATCTGGTTTAGTGGTCCTTTCTTTCAACGTTTTTAACTGATTTTCAATATCTTTTAATTTCCCATTTTTTATATCTTTTGCTAGACTACACATTTTTAAAGTATACTCACCATCACCACCATTTTTAACTTTTAATAAACTTTCATATGCCGAAACGGGTTTAGTTGATACCTTATCTTTATTTTTCAAATATTCAAATTTTACTCTTTCTGGAATCCATAACCGTTCTTTAAAATATTCAAACACAGTATTAAAAATAGAACTTTGTGTCTCTTTTGAATAGTAATATAAATCCAGCAAAGCGGACGTATCAAAAACAATCATGGCTTCTTCTAGCAATTTTGCTTGTTCTTCTTGACTCAGATAAAATTTTTCATATAAATTCATAATGTGCCTCACTCAAATTAATATACGAATTTTTATATTACAATCTAATATTC
>CAYQRS010000228.1:0-1587 GCA_964419825.1 uncultured Eubacteriales bacterium | reverse complement strand
GCTCTTCCAAGCGCCGACTGCGACAACAACAGCATCGCTTTCTGCTTTAAGGCTTTCGATTGTAAAATCAACGCCGAGCGTTTTATTATTGAGCATTTCAACGCCTAAATCGGCAATGAGCTGAATCTCCTTATCAAGAATTTCCTTGGGCAAGCGGTATTGAGGTATGCCATAACGGAGCATACCGCCCATTTTCGGCATCTTATCGTAAATTGTAACGCTGTAGCCCTTGATTCTGAGGAAGTAAGCGCAGGTCAAGCCAGCAGGACCGCCGCCGATAACGCTGATTTTTTTGCCGTTGAGTGGAGCAAGCTCAGGAACAAAGCTATTCTCGCTTTCAAGGTCAATATCTGCGGCAAAGCTCTTGAGGTTTGCAATTTGAATGGGAGCTTCAACCATACCTCTGCGGCAAGCCTTTTGGCAGGGATGCGGACAAACTCTGCCGATTGATGCAGGGATCGGGATAACACGCTTGATAAGCTTGAGAGCCTCATCATATTCTCCGTTGGCAATCAAGCCGACATAGCCTTGGCAATCTGTGCCCGCAGGGCAAGCAAGCGAGCAAGGTGCTTGGCAATCACCGCTATGGTTGGAAAGAAGCATATCAAGAGCAAATTTGCGTGATTTTACAACTCTTGCAGATTTGGTGTCGATATCCATTCCGTCGCTGACCTTTGTTGCGCAGGCACGCAAAAGCTTCGGAACACCTGCGGCTTCAACAACGCAAAGACCGCAAGCGCCGTATTCTTCAATTCTTTCATCGTGGCAGAGAGTGGGTATTTCAATTCCGTTGGCTTTTGCCGCTTGAAGAATCGTTGTACCAGGAGCAACCTTGATTTCTTTGCCATCAATTTTGATGTTAAACATTTCGCTCATTTCAACTCCACCTTACTTTCTTTCAACAGCACCGACACGGCAGGCAGTTAAGCAGTTGCCGCACTTGATGCACTTAGTTTTATCAATAGTGAATGGTTTTTTAATCTCGCCGCTGATTGCGCCAACGGGGCATTTCTTACTGCAAAGCGAACAGCCCACGCATTTTTCAGGGTTGATTGAATAGCTGACAAGGTCGATACATTCGCCCGCAGGGCAGCGCTTCTCTTTGATATGAGCCTCATATTCATCGCGATAGTACTTAATCGTTGTTAAAACAGGGTTGGGAGCAGTTTGACCAAGACCGCAAAGCGCACCTGCTTTAATCTCGTTGCAGGTGTCTTCAAGCAGCTCTATATCGCCCTCTTTGCCCTCACCCTTACAAATTCTGTCAAGAATTTCAAGCATTCTCTTTGTGCCGACACGGCAATGAGTGCATTTGCCGCAGGATTCCTTGGCGGTGAAATCAAGGAAGAAGCGAGCCATACCGACCATACAGGTTGTTTCATCCATAACAACCATACCGCCCGAACCCATAATTGCGCCCGTTGCGGAAAGCTTTTTGTAATCGATTTCTGTATCTGCCATATCAGCAGGAACACAGCCACCCGAAGGACCACCGAGCTGTACACATTTGAATTTCTTATCGGTACGCATACCGCCACCGATATCAAAAATAACATCTTCAATTTTTTTGCCCATCGGTATTTCAAC
>CAYQRS010000227.1:0-1605 GCA_964419825.1 uncultured Eubacteriales bacterium | reverse complement strand
GTGTGAAGCTCCTCCATCATGTAGATATTGTACAGGCAGTCGCGCCCGTCACGACTCCAGCCGACGTTTTCAAATGAGCCCGACATATATTTCTGCCGATACAGGTAGTATGGGCGGTAGCCGTCCGCGAGCAGGCATTGCTCGGAATAGGCGACCATTTCGGTCACATCCTCGGCACTCGGAAGCACCACGCGCTTTTCAAATAGGTCTGCGCCCTTTTTCAGCGCAAGGGTGTGCACGGTGATATTCGACGGCGCAAGCGCGCGCACCGCATCAAGGCTCTGACAAAATCCCGCAACGCTGTCTTCGGGCAGACCTGCGATGAGATCCATATTGATCGCTTCAAATCCCGCTTCGCGCGCCTCGTGATAAGCGCGCACGACATCCTCGGGGCTGTGGGGTCTGCCACAGGCGCGCAGGACGTGCGGCTCCATCGTCTGCGGGTTGATGCTCATGCGGTCTGCGCCGTGCGCATAGATCGTGCGCAGTTTTTCTGCGCTTAGCGTATCGGGGCGACCGCCCTCAACGGTAAATTCGATGCACCGCGAGAGGTCGAAGCTTCCATGCACGGCATCGAGAAGCGATGCCATCTGCGCGCTTGTGAGCGTGGTAGGCGTGCCACCGCCTATGTAAACAGTACGCACGTGCCTGCCCGAATTTGCAAGGAGCTTGCCCGTCAGCTCCATTTCCTTGCGCAGTGCGGCAAGGTAGGGCTCTAAAAGCTCGGTCTTTTTGCCCACCGTGCGACTTACGAAGCTACAATAGGTGCATCGTGTCGGGCAGAACGGGATGCCGATGTAGAGCGAGAGGTCGTTTTCGTCCAATAGATGCGCGGCCTGCACCGTGCTCTGCGAGCAATCGATGGCAAGCGTGCGCCGTGCGGGGGTGACGTAGTACACGTCGCGAAGCATGCGGTCAGCCGAGCGCGGTGTGCCACCCTCGAGCAGATGCTTCGTCGTGAGTTTGGTCGGGCGCACGCCTGCAAGTGCGCCCCATGCGGGGAGCGTCGGCAGGAGCTTGGTCGCGGCGAGGTAATAGCTTTGTTGCAGGATGCGTCGCCGTAGGCGCACCGTTTCGTCGGTAGCCTTCAGGCGACGCGACGCGACTGCCACTTTGCCATCGAGCGTGATCTTCGTCGTGGCGGTGAGCCAAAAGGCACCACGGTGGAGCGTCGAAACGGCTTCGCCCGCATCGCTCACGGCAAAGAGCGCAAGCTGAAGCTGTTCGACGGCATAACGGTCGTCGTGACCGATCAAAGTCAATTTCATAGCGGTTTCCTCAAATGGCTACGCGCTCATGCGCGTGGCATATACGGATTATACTTCTTTTCGCTCTGCAAATCGGTCGAAACGCCGTGCCCGGGGTATACGCGGAGATCCTCCTCCAGTTCCCCCAGCCGTTCGAGCGACCAGCGAAGTGCATTTGCATCGCCCGTCGGCAGGTCGGTGCGCCCGCAGGAGCGGGCGAAAAGCGTGTCACCGCTAAAGAGTGCATTTTCACACACAAAGCACATCGAACCGCTTGTGTGCCCCGGGGTATAGATGGCGCGAAACACCGTGCCACCTGCGCGGATGATCTCGTCATCCTCGATAAACTGTACTTCTG
>CAYQRS010000226.1:0-1632 GCA_964419825.1 uncultured Eubacteriales bacterium | reverse complement strand
CAATTCATATCCACTTCTGTTTATTGCACTATAAAAATCTGAATTACTACCAATTTGAGCTATAACTTTTTCATTAAGTTCTTCTTCTTTAATTCCTTTCTCGACATTATCTAGAACCATTTTCATAAATTCTAAATCTTTTAATTTTAATTGATAATATAAGTCATAAAAAGCCTTTTCTCCATCTGTATCAATGGCTTTTGGAGATGAAATTGGATCAATAATCATATCATATAACTTCATGTGTGATTTATGCCATTTTTTTAAAGCATTATATGTTAATTTTACTTTTGGGTCTACAATTTCATATTTATTATTATCATACACATCATTTTCGACTATCTTATCTTCTTTTTTTAACTTTTCAGTATATAAAGTTCCATCTGCTGCAAACATTTCAGAAAAAATGCCTTTTGTTATAATCCAATCATATTCTCTTAAGAAGTCATAATTTTCTTTGAGTTCTTCAAATGTAGTATTATCATCAAATAATATATATCCTGCTTGAACATATATTCCATATTTTCTTAATATATCTAATGCTTTTTTATTTGTTGCTAAATCTGCACTTTTGTTCATCCTTTTTAATGCTGTATTTGAGCCATTTTCAATTCCGCAAGCAAACGAATGAAATCCAGCTTCCTTTAAATATTTTATTTTTTCATCTTCAACTTGGTCTGCTTTTAAAGAACCTCTCAAAGAAACTTCAATTCCTCTCTCTTTTATTTTTTCACTAAATTCTTTTGCCCATTGTTCATCTCTTTCATGTTCTAAAAAACTATCATCTATAACTTTAATATACTTAACTCCCATATTTTGAAGTTGTTCTAATTCATCAACTATACTATCAACACTTCTGCCTCTCCATTTGCTTCCTTTGGATAATTTATTAAAAGCATTAACAGAACAAAATAAACAATTTCCCATACATCCTCTTGCAGTCAAAATATTTACTGTAGATTTTCTGTCTTTTGCCATTTTCATTGTATCTCTTGCTGGAAATGGTATAACGTCTAAATCAGATATTAAATCTCTTTTTTCTGTTCGTATTAATTCTCCATCTTTTTCAAAAGCAATACCTTTTATATCTTCAATATTTCTATCTAAATTTCCTGTAAAATAATCAGATACTTCAACGATTGACTCTTCACCCTCTCCAATCATAGCAATGTCAAATATACCATCTTTCACAAATTTTTGAGGATTAAATGATGGTCCAAAACCACCACACATTAATTTTATTTCTGGTCTGGCTGCTCTTATTCTTTTTGCTAATTCTATTGATTTATCATTATTTGACATATAGCATGAAACTCCAACAATAGATATATCTTTATCATTCAAAATTTTTCTCATTACTTCTTCATCACTTAATCCTCCAAGCCATCCATCAATTATCTCGACATTATAGCCACTTTTCCTTAAAACGGCAGTTAAATATGATAATCCTAGATTTTCTTCAGAAGTTCTATGTGTATCTGGTGATAGTGTTGTTAAAATAATTTTATTTTTTCTTTTTCTCATTATATTTTGAAGATATTCTTGATACTCTTGAATATTGCTATCATCATTACCTTCAATATGGATAATTTGCTTTGATTTATCTATAATAACATATCTACCATTCTGTGT
>CAYQRS010000225.1:0-1648 GCA_964419825.1 uncultured Eubacteriales bacterium | reverse complement strand
TTGAATCCATTTTATTTATTGTCTCCTTCAAACTTACTAAACAATTCTCCCATTGACATACTATTAAACTTTGCTAAATCCATTGCGCACGCACATACGTTTCTTGGCTGTGAAATACCAATACAGGCACAAAGATAATCTGATAAATTTTCATATTTTCGTATTCTTTTATATTTATAAATCGGTGATTTCCAACCAATCATATCCTCATTATTTACTCTAAATTTAGTTATATCTTCTGCCCAAAGATTACTCCCATCAGAACTTCTCCACCAAGCATCTTCTCCTGCCAATTCAACGAACTGTTCTTCTGTCATATTACACATCTTCGTGAACAACTCATCAGAAACTTTCCATACTTCGTATCTATTTCCAGCGTATGTAATATCTGCTGAATCACAGTTCTTATCCATCAAATCGAAAAATAATTTTAAGTTACCACCTAAGATTTCTTTCATTTATATATCCTCTCTTTCTACTTAATTTCTACAAATTCTTGTATGTATTAAATCTGAATATTTTGTAATATGTATTTCTTGCAGCTCTCTATAGAAGTCATATAATCTATTCGGATTCCTCGCTACTACTCACCCACTCCTTTATACTCATTCCGTCAATAAGGAAGAATTGTGACCAACTTCCGAAATCAATCCTCAACTTATTCTCTTCATATTCACAGATATTAAAATAGTAACTTTTGTAATTATGTTCATCGAGAAATTTGTTAATCTCTTCAATTACTTCTCTTTTGTTTATAGGCTCTGCAATGATTCTTTCTTTACCTTGACTGTTTTGTAAAAGTAACACCATAATTTTTCCCCTTTGTAAAATTTCTTATGTTCCAAATTCATAACTTGTCATATGAATATTCTCTTTTTAATATTTCACTTTGACTGTTTGCTGATAATTTTCTGGAATTTTTGTCCAACTTATGATGCGCTCTTCTTCAATAATTTGGTAACTTCTCGGATTCGTTACCCAAACATTCGATTCCCAATACAACAATCTTGGTTCATATTCAGCTATTAAATATTCAATAGCTGAAATTGGATAGTCGTAGACTGAAACTTTTTCATTATAAACTGTGACAGAACTTCTCCTAACACTACATACATACCAGCCACTTTCTGTCGGGTTGGGGGCAATTGAATCTTCTCTTTTTACCACTTTATCGTATTTCATAATTCACCTCTAAAATCTTCCTATGAAATAAGAAATTTAACACTTGCCGTCTCTGACTTTCCAACCCATCTGTTTCATTTTTTTAATACAAAGTTTTGCTTCATACATTGTTAAGCCAACATTAGTATTACCAATCTTCTTCTCGTCCATTAGTTCCGCATCATATGACTGAATAAGGTGTATACCACTCTTTTTATGACCCAAACGTAGTGTCTGTGTATAGTTAAATTTCTCAACCTTCCTCTCATAAGTTGCACCATATTCATTTTCTTCTACTTTTACAAATCCAATATCTGCGAATTTTTCATCAACTGTCTTAAATACTTTCATTTAATCTTTCTCCTTTATTCCTCTCTACTCACAATTTCCTCAATCGTTGCAAATTCGGTCATAACTTCCAAATCAGGTACATGAACAGCAATATTATTAAAAGCAGCATTCTCGTCTTCAATCATTTCATTTAATG
>CAYQRS010000224.1:0-1691 GCA_964419825.1 uncultured Eubacteriales bacterium | reverse complement strand
GTATATTATAATTTTAATAAAAGTTTATCAATAATAAGAGGTGAAGAAATGGAAAGATATTTGATTATCAACGCAGACGATTTCGGTATGTGCAGAGCTGGCAACTTTGCTGTTTTTGATTTGCTCAGAAGCGGCGGCATCACTTCCTCAACAATTATGGCTCCCTGTGGATGGGCGCCTGAGGCTGTTAAGTTTGCCGCAGAAAATCTGCAGTTTGCAATCGGCGTTCATTTAACAACAACGAGCGAA
Organism: uncultured Eubacteriales bacterium; assembly: GCA_964419825.1. Taxonomy (GTDB): domain Bacteria; phylum Bacillota; class Clostridia; order Oscillospirales; family Acutalibacteraceae; genus UBA8612. The sequence goes on along the minus strand of CAYQRS010000224.1, from coordinate 1,442 downwards.
TGGAGCAATTACCGTTGGGGTCCTGTCGGTGCGTTCTCGAATTCCTCTCTGCGTGATAAAGACGGTTATTTTTATCACGAATCCGATGAGTTTGAAAAGAACTGCGATTTGACCGAGGCAATCAATGAGGCAAGGGCACAGATTGAAAAGCTCAAGGCTCTTGGCTTGAATCCCTCACATCTCGATAACCACATGGGTTCGCTCTACGGCATTGAAACAGGCAGATTTGAGCTTTTGACCGCAACGATTGATTTGGCAGCTGAATATAATTTGCCCTTCCGTATGCCGACGAATTTCACCGATGAGCAATTCGGTAACACAATGCTCGGCGTAAAAATCGAGCCTGAGGTTGTTAAGGGGCTTATTGCGCAGGTCGCCGCTTACGCAAAATCAAAGGGAGTTGTAACGCCCGATTATCTTATGCCTGGCGATTGGTCTGGTCCTCAGCGTGAAAGCTATGAGAATTATAAAGAATACATTTATGAGCTTTACCGTAGCTTCCCTGAGGGTGTTACCGAAACTTATATTCACCCTGCTCTCGAAACAGATGAGCTTAAAGGCACAAGCTCGGTTTGGCAGTTCAGAGTTTGGGAGCATAAGCTTTTCTCCGATCCGCAAACGAAACAGCATATTGATTCGCTCGGAATTAAGCTCATCAACTACCGTGACCTAAAAAATATGCGAACGAATTAAGTTAACAGGGGAGATATATTGATTATATGTTTAAGGATCTTCTTAAAATAACCCGTTCTTTTCGCAATTTTGACCGTAGCTATCCGCTGAGTGATGAATTTTTAACTGAGCTTGTGGAGCTTTGCCGCTTCACGCCCTCAACCGCAAACAGGCAAGCGCTGAAGTTTCTTGCCGCTAATGATGAAGCGATTTGCAGCCGGATTTTCAAAACACTCGGTTGGGCAGGCTATATTAAAGAGAATAAGCCGCCGTTCCTCGGCAACGAGCCGATGGGCTATGTGCTTATTTGTTATGATACCGAAATTTCACCTGAGCTTGAGGTTGATGTCGGCATCTGTGCGCAAACCATTGTTCTCGGAGCAATGGATAAAGGAATCGGTGCGTGTATGCTCGGTAGCTTCGATAAAGGCAAAATGAGCGAGATTTTTGCTCTGCCTGAGCATATTAAGCCAAGGCTGATTATTGCCTTGGGTAAACCGAAGGAGAGCGTTGAAATTGTCGATTGTGCAGACGGAGATATTAAGTATTACCGCAAGAACGGTATCCACTATGTGCCGAAGCGCACCTTGTCCGAAATATTTTTGGGCATAAAAAGATAAGCTTTCAAAGAGTCGGGTTAACAGAAATACCGTTTGGCTCGGCTCTTTGCAAAAAATCTAAAAAAAATCAAATTAGGGCTTGATTTATCTTAAAAACTGTGTTACAATATGCAACGTCTTGGGGGTATAGCTCAGCTGGGAGAGCGCTTG
>CAYQRS010000223.1:0-1694 GCA_964419825.1 uncultured Eubacteriales bacterium | reverse complement strand
TAATTATGCTGTAAAAGCAGGAAGGCTTGCGCATCCTCAGAGGCAATGTTTTCCCAAGCGCTGTTAAACCAGAAGCCGTAGCTGTTGCCATCCAAGAGATAAGCTCTTTTAAGGCGGTTGCCGATTTCTTCACCCTGACCTGAGGAAACACACCATTCGGCAAAGCTGAGCGGAACACCGTAATAACTTGAAAATTGGTAAGCGCCGTAAGAAACGCCGCCTGTATCCTTGCCCTCCGAAATTGTGCCAGGATTACCGTTGGATTCGTATTTTGCGGAAAGGCTACCCAACAAAAACGCATCACTTGTTGCATTTTGCATCATTATGTAGTATTCTTGGTTCAGGCTGTTGATTGCCTGCGGCTCATAAGAAGCCGAAGCTGAAAGGCTCAAGGTCAATACTGCCAAAACAATGCAAAGCAATTTTTTCAGCTTTTTCATTTTCATTCACTCCTTAATATTATAAATATCGCTTGCGATAATTATAATATTCATATCAAAAAAAGTCAACCTGATAAAATTAACCAACAAAGGAAAGGAACAAACCAATGGAACAATTTTTCAAAAGTCTGTTATCGATTTTTTCGGCGTTAATAACATTAATAACAGGCTTGTTCGGCGGAGGCGGCAGCTCAATCACAAAGCCGAGCTACGACCCTCTCGATGCCGCAAACCTCAAGCTTAACGCCGCAATCATCTCCGACACACACATTACTCCCGGCGAAGATTCAAGAGTCAGCATACTCAAAAGCGCAATCAGCGATATTAACAGAAGCTCTGCCGGCACAGATGTTTTGGTTATTTCCGGCGACCTTACCGAAAAAGGCAGGCAAGAGGAATTTGAGCTGTTTTTCGACACACTCTCCTCGCTCAGCCGTGAGATTACTGCCGTAATCTCAATCGGTAACCACGATGCAAGGCGTGAGCAGGAAAGCTACGAGAATTTCTACAGCACGCTCTATGGCTTCAGAGGTAAAAAAATCAACACTCAATACTATAAGCAAACCAAAAACGGTTACACCTTCCTTGTCCTTGGCACAGAGCAGGCTCTCCAAAACGAAGCCTTCCTTTCAGATGCACAGCTTGAATGGGTTGACAGCGAGCTTGAATCGCTCAAAGCCTCAAATAAGCCCGTTTTCATTGTTAACCACCAGCCCTTTAACGGCACTAACAAGGTTCAGCAGGCTTGGTCAATCGGCATACTCGGCGCACAATCCGACAGGCTGATGTCAATTTGCAAAAAATACACAAGCCAAGGTATGGTTATCGTTTACTTCTCAGGTCACCTCCACAGCGGCTTGGGCTACAGCGGCGTTACGCATGATGGCAACCTTTACTTTGTGGATATTCCCTCATTCGGTAAAGACCCCAGCCGTGGCGATATTATCACAACAGGCACGGGATATGTTCTTGAAGCATATTTGGGCAAAATCGTTGTCAGGGCAAGAAACTTTGTTGAAGGCATCTTCTATGACAAATACACCTACACGATCCCGACCAATGACGGTTCAGCAGAAAAGCCGACGGAGAAGCCCACAGAAAAGCCCACAGAGCCTCCGACCGAAGCTCCAACCGAAGAACCCACATTACCCCCAGACGCTTAAACCGAACATAACCAAAGCGACAAGGCTCAAATGCTTTGTCGCTTTTTTGTTATGATTATAAATTCTTTAATTTTATAATATAATATCTTGT
>CAYQRS010000222.1:0-1703 GCA_964419825.1 uncultured Eubacteriales bacterium | reverse complement strand
GTTTCCCGACCTACGCCCTTAGCAGGGGCGCCTCGTCACCAACTTGAGTACTTCTCCGAATTGGTAACAAAATTGAAAAATATTGAATTTTGTTAAAAATAAAAAATGGCGGAGAGAGTGGGATTCGAACCCACGGTACCCGCAAAGGTACGACGGTTTTCAAGACCGTTCCGTTATGACCACTTCGGTATCTCTCCGTGTCGTGCAAGTTATATTAACACATATTTTAAATTTTGTCAAGGCTTTTTTCTGCTCAATTAGCTAAAATATATAAAAGCATTGCCGCAAGCAGGCTGTCGGAGCCGTCTGCGGCGAGAATAAGCACCAAGCCGAGGAGCAAAAGTCCGTCATCGTTGCGCTGTTCGGGCGGCTGAGGCTTGCGCTTGGGCAGCCTGCGCAGTTGAACGCAGGATATTTTGTCTGCCTGCGTTTGCATTTTCATCAGCTCTGTGTCCATTTCCTCACCTCAATCGTTCAATCAGCGGCAGAATTTCAATCAGCTTGATTATTTGCATTGCTTCATCGGCTCTTTTTTGTCTTGCAGGGGAGAGCAGGGGCTTGAGCGATTTTATGAGCTGTGTGCGTTTATCGTTGCCGTTTGAATTCAACAGCGGCATTATCTGCATAATTTTGCCAAGCATATCGGGGTCGATTGCGCCGAAGGGGCTTTCCTGCACTTCGGGCTGTTTTTCCGAGCCGAGGAGCTGCTCCGCCATATTGCTCAGCCGTGCAAAATCTTCATCGCTCAGCCCGTCGAGCAAGGCGTTGATGTCAACGTCGCTCATTGCTTCTTGCCTATCTTTTTCATCAGCTCTTGCGCCTGCGGCGAATTGAGCAGGCTTTCGAGGGCGGATTTATCCCTAAGCACGGAGTTGATTCTCTGCCGCTGTTCGGGTGTGATTTGGTTTTTGATGATGTCCTCGGCAAGGCTCTCACTGTTGTTCCCCTTTGAATTCATAAGCAGACGCATAAGCTGTTCACGGGAGAAGTTGTTTGCGCTCATTGAAATCACCGCCTGATAGTGTTATAATTATGTTAATTTATATGAAGGTTCGGTGTTTTTTTATGACCAAAATTTTAGTCCTTTCGGATTCTCACGGCGCTTATTATAAGCTGGAGGAGATTTTTGAAAAAGAGCGTGATGCCTCTGTTGCGTTTTTCCTCGGCGACGGCGAGCGTGATATCGATCGGGTTGCCGAAAAATTTCCGCATATTTATGTGCATAAGCTTTGCGGTAATTGCGATTTCGGCTCTGCCCTGCCTGCGAGCGTTATTGACGAAATTGAGGGCTATCGCTTTTATGCAACTCACGGTCATTTTGAATATGTCAAGCACGGCTTGGGCGAGCTGCTCCGTGTTGCAAAAGCGCAAGCTGCCGCTGTTGCATTATATGGTCATACTCACAATCCTGACACTCATTATGAAGATGGGGTGCTGTTTTTTAATCCCGGCAGTGTGAAAATGGGTCAATACGGCGTTATTGATGCGGCAAAAAACGGAATTTTGCCCGTTTTGCGTAATTTACGCTAACTTTTTTTAGAAAAAGACTTGAAAAAAATAAATATGTGTATTAAAATTAAGTGAATAGTTTTGTTCAAATATTTTAATCTATTTTATAACGGAGGAAATACAAATGGTTTCAGCAGGTGATTTCAGAAACGGCGTTACCTTTGAGATGGAAGGTAATGTCTATCAGATTATTG
>CAYQRS010000221.1:0-1725 GCA_964419825.1 uncultured Eubacteriales bacterium | reverse complement strand
GAGCCATGTTGGAGGCTTGTGACAGATTAGGAATGCTGGAGTAGGTACAGAGGCAGAATGTCTGATAGAACTTTTGCGGAATGGAAAAGTGGTATCACAAGAAAAACAAAAAGTGGTATTTATGCAAAATCAGACAGAAATTTTAAGATTACAAATACCTGTCTTAGAACCGGAAACATGGAGTACACAGAATCCTCATTTGTATGAATGCCGGATACAGACAAAAGTAGAAAATAAAGTTTGTGATAATACAATAGAAACATTTGGAATACGCATACTGGCGTTAGATGCAATCAAAGGATTTCAGATAAATGGAGAAACTGTAAACTTAAGAGGGGCATGTATTCATCATGATAATGGTATTATAGGTGCAGAAACATTCTATGAAGCAGAATGGTATCGTTGCAAAAGATTAAAGGAAGCTGGATTTAATGCAATCAGAAGCGCACATCATCCTATGAGCAGAGCCATGTTGGAGGCTTGTGACAGATTAGGAATGCTGGTAATGGATGAGTTGACAGATATGTGGGACAGACATAAAAATCCATATGATTATGCGGATATATTTACAAAAGAGGCAGAACAATGGATTACACATATGGTAGCCAAAGATTATAACCATCCATCTGTCATTATATACTCTGTGGGAAATGAAATACAGGAGGCAGGTACAAAACAAGGTTCTCAAATAAATCGTTTTTTGTGTAATAAAGTGCATGATTTGGATAATACCAGATACACGACGAACGCATTAAATGGATTAAACTGTGCAGGAAAACGACTTAGAGTGATTATGAAGGATGTTGCAGAGCATTTTGATATGAATGCACAGAGAGGCGGAAGCGGTGGAGGAAGCAATGCACTCAATAGCTTTATGAGTCTGATGAGTGGAGAAAAAGGAGATTTCTTTGCAAAGCATCCTCTTGTAACAGAGGCATTAGAGGAATGTGCGCAGAGCTGTGATATTACAGGACTAAATTATTTAAGTGGACGATATCTGTTGGAGCATGAATTGCATCCGGGAAAAACAGTTCTGGGTACGGAAACTTATCCTGCTGATATAGAAAATCTGTGGGCATTGGTAGAAAATAATCCTCATGTGATTGGAGATTTTACATGGGCTGGATATGATTATATCGGTGAAGCTGGTGTGGGGATTTTTCATTATGACGGTAAGGAAAATTTCACAAGCATTTATCCTGAGCGCCTGGGCTATATTGGAGATATTGACTTAATCGGCAATCGCAGACCGATCAGTTTCTTTAGGGAGATTGTCTATGGATTGACGAATCAGCCTTTTATCGCAGTTGAGCGGATGGAGCATAGTGGGAAAAAGTCAAGCAAGACTGCATGGATGTTCAAGGATAATATCAGCAGTTGGACATGGCATGGTTATGAGAATCAGACAGCAAAAGTGGATGTATATTCAGCCGGGGATGAGGTGGAACTTTTCTTAAACGGAGATTCATTAGGAAGAAAGCCTGTTGGAAGAGAACATCATTTTACTGCTGTATATGAGATTCCATATGTTCCCGGAACTCTATGTGCAATCGCATATGCTTCAGGAGAAAAAATTGGAGAGTATCAGATTCACACAGCAGATAAAGTATGCAAATTGTATTTGGAAAAGGTTACGGAAAAGGAACAAAATATAGCATATATAAAAATCCGGTTAGAAGATGAAAATGGATTACTTAATATGCAACAGGAAAAGAAGGTTCATGT
>CAYQRS010000220.1:0-1775 GCA_964419825.1 uncultured Eubacteriales bacterium | reverse complement strand
AATCCCTACGAGGTGGTATAACCACCTATAAATTTTTAGATTTCAAATTGAAATTAAAAAAATGTGCATATTTACATAGAATAAAATTCATATTTACCGCCTCACTTTTGTGCAATTTAATGAAGCAATAAAAATTTAGCCAAAAAATCTTGTAATATTTTTAATTGATAAAACACTTGATATTTTTCATTATCAGCGTATAATTATACTTATTATATTGGATAGGGGATTGTAATTATGCAAAACAACTGTTCCTGCAGTAACAGCGATTTGTCGCTGCTTAATGAAACGCTCGAGCATTATGCCGATATTCCCGGCAGCTTGATCACCATTCTGCAAAAGGCTCAGGCAATTTACGGCTATTTGCCTGCCGATGTGCTTAACCATATTGCGGATAAAACAGGCATTGCCGCCGCAAAGGTTTTCGGTGTTGCAACCTTTTACACTCAGTTCAGATTTAAACCCGTCGGTAAATATTTGATTATGCTTTGCCAGGGTACTGCGTGCCATGTTAACGGCTCGCTTATGCTCGAAAAAACAATTTTCGACACCCTCGGCATTAAAGATGGCGAAACAACCCCCGACGGTCTTTTTACCCTCAAAAATGTTGCTTGCCTCGGATGCTGTTCGCTTTCACCTGTTATGATGATTAACGATGAAACCTACGGCAACCTTACCCCCGATAAGGTCAGAAAAATTTTGGCAGAGCTTAAGGAGGCGGAATAACAATGAAAACAGTTAAAGTCGGTCAAGGCAGTTGTGGAATTTCCGCAGGTGCATCAAAGGTTTATTCCGCTTTAGAGAGCATTATTGCCGCTGAAAGCATCGATGCAAGCCTTACTGTAACAGGTTGCATCGGTATGTGCTATCTTGAGCCGATAGTCGATATTTACGATGATAACGGTGCTTTGACACGCCTTGTTCGTGTTAAGGATACAGATGCTCAGGCGATTTGCGATTATCTTACAAGCGGCGATTATTCAAAAATCGAGAAGCTTGTTGTAAGCGATGAGGATAAGCTCTTCCTCGAAAAGCAAACACGCATTGCTCTGCGTGGTTGCGGTATTATCAACCCCGAAGAAATTGACGATTATATTGCTAACGGCGGTTATGCTTCACTCAAAAAGGCATTGACCGAAATGTCACCCGAGGGTGTAATCGATGAGATTAAAACCGCAGGTCTTGCAGGCAGAGGCGGTGCGGGCTTCCCCACTTGGTTCAAATGGAACGCCGCAAGGAGCAGTCAGGGTGAGGAAAAATACCTTATCTGTAACGCCGATGAGGGCGACCCTGGCGCATTTATGGACCGTGCCGTTATCGAAAGCAATCCGCATAACCTGATTGAAGGTATGCTTATCGGCGCTTATGCAATCGGTGCAAAGGAAGCTGTCGTTTATGTCCGTGCCGAATATCCGCTTGCTATTATCCGCCTTGAAAGGGCAATCGAGCAGGCAAAGGAATGTGGCTTCGTCGGCGAAAACATTATGGGCACTGATTTTAGCTGTTCTTTCCGCATTAAGGCAGGCGCAGGTGCATTTGTCTGCGGTGAGGAAACCGCTCTCATCGAATCACTTGAAGGCTCTCGCGGTATGCCGAGGCTCAAGCCGCCTTTCCCTGCACAATCAGGCTATTGGCGTAAGCCCTCTAACATAAATAACGTTGAAACCTTTGCCAATGTTTCGTGGATCATTCAAAACGGCGGTGAGGAGTTTGCAAAGCTCGGCACGGCAGACAGCAAGGGCACAAAGGTTTTTGCAATAACAGGCAAAATCAAG
>CAYQRS010000219.1:0-1797 GCA_964419825.1 uncultured Eubacteriales bacterium | reverse complement strand
CGTGTGGACCCCTCGGTCCATACGCGAAGCGGCTTCAACCTGATCGCCGACTTCAATGCGGATATCAGATGCTCCACATCCACACGGTGTCTGTAGAGGACCAGGGCGACACGCGGATCCATCGGAACGGAGCATCCGAGCTTGAACCATCCCTTGTCCGGGGCCATCGATGTTTCAATGGCCTTTTCGACATCGATCCCCTCCCATGGATCGCGGACAAGCTTCAGGACAAGGTCCACAGACTCCACATCGATGAATGGATTGTTGGTTATGTGGACAAGCCTCGATCCATCGCCTGATCTGAGGATCCTCTGAGCCTGCTTCTGCTTCTCGACCAGGTTCCTGACCGTCTTCTCGATACGAAGTGCATGGGACACATACGAATCGACGGAGAAGAAGAGGTATGTGGTACGTAGGGAACTCCTGAAAGACCGCATGATGCAGGCCGTTCCAAAGCCTACATGGAAGATGTGGTCGGAATGGTCCTTGATGTGCTTCCTATCGGAACCATTCGGTACCATCCTTGTCAGATAATGACCCCCACGGTCCTGTATCATGTCACGGATCGCTTTACTGGACCCTCCGTGGTCCATCACGATCATCGATCCGAGGTCCAACATGAACATCAGCTGCGAGAGGAAGTCCTCGTATTGCGGAGGGTCGTTGAGATTGCCCGGGTAGAGTTCGGTCATCATCGGGATGGGCATCCCGATGATCTGGGCCATCATGAACTGGTCCTGCGCCTGAAGAGTTCCTGCACCTTCCCCCACTGCGACGTTCTTCCCTTTGAGACCGTACCGTTTGATGAAGGAACCATCCACATAGCAATCGGTCCTGAGGTCGGGGTACATCGTCCTCATCGCCCTCCACAGGAGCGCGGTGATCTCCTCGAAGTAGTTGTCAAGGTACTCCAGTGCCCGGTTCATCGTCTTCCGAGAGATGGTGTACCCATGGCAGATGAAGTCATTCGTAAGACCGTCTCTGTTCGCAAGCTCGCCCCAACGGTTCATGGATGAATCCGTACAGAGGTTGTAGATGCACATGACCTCCACGACCGTGCCGAGCGGGACCCCTTTGTCCTTGATGCTGTTGAGGTAGTCCCTTAGTCCGATCCGTGTGAACACGGATCTCACCAGTCTGACCACTTGCAGAGGAACGCATATACGTCCCTCCTCACTCTCCTCTTCTGTCCTGAAGTGGGTTTGTTGCATGAAGTGCTTCAGGACGCTTTTCTGTCATTAGTCTGTGGATTCCCCTTTTACGCGCACACACGTGCGCGCATTGGAAAAGTCAATTGTCCAACTCAAGATTAGACAACTGAGAAAGTCGGGTTCGACACAGACAGTATCCAGGCATCCGCAGGCACCACCAAGATATCGCCTGTCAACGGTGTCTACACCCTCTCGGGGATAAGCAGGGACACCGTCATCGAGATCACCGGTGACAGACTCTACAATGTGTCCTACGACCTGAGCAGGATGACGATATCGTCCGAGGTCCTGGACAGGGACTCCGTCTCGGTCTCCTTCTCCCCCGTGTTCGGATGGAGCGGTGTCTCCCTGAAGGTCATCATGGGCGGAGTGAACGTCACATCCCAGTATGCCGACGGGTCCTCCGTGGAGATCGATGCGATGACCGGTGATGTGATAATCATCGCCCAGGCGGACTTCCCCGGGATTTACATTGTCATCGCCACGGTCCTGATCGCGATAGCAGTGGCCGTCTTCCTTATGAGGGGAAGGGCGGACTGATTACACCAACAACCTAAAACCCTCTCGGGACGCCGATCCCGGGAGG
>CAYQRS010000218.1:0-1801 GCA_964419825.1 uncultured Eubacteriales bacterium | reverse complement strand
CTCTCTAATTGAGGTGCTCGGCTTGAAGCCGAAATCACGCTCCAGAGCGCTTGTGTCCGCATAGGTTACAGGCACATCGCCGGGTTGCATCGGAACAAGCTTTTTGTGAGCCTCAAAATCATAATCGGCAGGCAAAACCTCTGCCCTGATAAGCTCCTGCTGAAGCACATCAACAAAATCAAGCAGATTTTCGGGCGAGTTGTTGCCGATGTTGTAGACTCTGTAGGGCGGAATCGGCAAGCCGTCTTCGCCTTTTTCTCTTTCAGGTGCGTTTTGCATAATGTGCTTAACGCCTGTAACAATGTCATCGACAAAGGTGAAATCACGCTTGCAGTTGCCGAAATTGAAAATCTCAATCGTTTCGCCCTTAATGAGCTTGTTGGTGAAGCTGAAATAAGCCATATCAGGTCTGCCGGCAGGACCGTAAACGGTGAAGAACCTCAAGCCTGTTGAGGGAATATCGTAAAGCTTTGAATAAGCGTGAGCCATCAGCTCATTGCTCTTTTTGGTTGCCGCATAGAGCGAAACAGGGTTATCGACCTTATCCTCAGTGCTGTAAGGCACTTTTTTGTTTGAGCCGTAAACGCTTGAGGATGAAGCATAAACCAAATGCTCAACGGGATTGTTGCGGCAAGCCTCAAGGATGTTGTAAAAGCCGACAAGATTGCTTTCGATATAAACATCGGGGTTGGTGATGCTGTAGCGAACGCCTGCCTGAGCCGCAAGGTTAACAACAACCGCAAAATTATATTTTTCAAAAAGCTCATCGATGAGAGCCTTGTCTGCGATGTTGCCCTTTACGAAAATCCATTTTGAGCTCGGATATTCAGAAGCAAGCTTCTCAATTTGAGCAAGGCGATAATCCTTGATTGAAACATCATAATAATCGTTCATATTGTCGATACCGACAACGGTGACATTCTCAACCGTTTTAAAAAGCTCGGTTACCAAATTTGAACCGATGAAGCCTGCGGCACCTGTTACAAAAATCGTTTTGCCGTTCAAATTTACATTAGGTGTTAACATATACCTTTATACTCCTCTCTTACCTTGTTATAGCTTTCAAGGTTACCTATATCATAGCGTTTACCCGGCATTTTCATTGCGTAAACCTCGGTCTGCGTTGAGAGCCAAGCAATGTAGCTGCCCGGTGCGTCAATGCCGCAGCCAGCCTCAATGCCCTCGGCAATGCGCTTTGCATCAGCCTTGGTGTAATAATAGAACGGAGGACAGCACCAATTCGATTTCGGCTCGGTCGGTTTTTCCTCCATTGCGAGAATCAAATCCTGCTCATTGGTTTGAACAACTCCGCTTTTCTTCAGCTTGCTTTCGTCAGCCTCAAAAAAGCGCATAATTGCCGAAGCGGATTTGCCCTTTGCATAGGAAATGAACTCGGTAAGGCTGAAATCGAGCAGATTATCGCCTGCGATAACGAGCATATCGTCATCGAGCTTGAGTGCATCGATTGCAAACTGAATATCACGCACAGCGCCGAGCCTTGTTTCGTTCGTGCTTGTTCCGTCATCAACAACGGTTATTTTCTGCGGCTTTTCCGCACTCCATTTTTGGAAATGTTCGGCGAACTTGTGGTTGGAGATGACAACATATTCATCAACCTCGCCGAGAGTGTCGATATCGTCAATCAAATGGTCAAGTATCGGCTTGCCCTGCACCTCAAGCAAGGGCTTGGGGAAATTCTCGGTCAGGGGATAGAGTCTGGTTGCATAGCCTGCCGCCAGTATCAAGCATTTCATAATTTCACCCTTTCAAAATTTACACAGTACTTATCAAAAATTATATC
>CAYQRS010000217.1:0-1868 GCA_964419825.1 uncultured Eubacteriales bacterium | reverse complement strand
AATTTCATAAATATTCCCATCTAAACTTTCATTTGCATTACTCATCATACAAACAGTACAATAACCTCTATCTTCACATGTCACACACTTTGGAAACTCTTTTCTTTTTATTTTTCGCAAACTTTTTATTTTTTCAGAATCTAACCATACTTCCTCTACTGTTTGTTGATTTAAATTCCCAATGATATTTGTTTGCCATCCTGCACACGGAAAAACATCTCCATCTACCGATACACAAAAACTATATCGACACACTGAACAGACCGGATTATCTTCACCAAATGACTCCTTTTCAATTGCTGAATTACGAAAAACTTCTTCGTACCCCTCCGATAATTCTTGTTCTAATACATCTTCGAGTTCTTCTAATGATAAGCGATTTGACAAATTGCTTCTCATATGATCATATGAAGCAAATATCACCGGTTCAATTGCAACTGCAATATTAATTTTTTTCCCAAAAACTATAACATCTCGAATACTCTCTTTATTTAATTTCATAACAGGGCATGAGATTTGTACTGGTATTCTTGCTTCAAGCAATTTCAAAATTCCTTTCTTTGTTTTTTCAAAACTGCCTGGTTGTTGTGTAATTGCATCGTGAATCGTTGGATCCATCGAATATAATGATGTTTGAACTGACAAAAGCGGATTTTTTTTCATTTCAAAAATAATATCATCGTTCAACATCGTCAAATTCGACAGAACATTTACCGACAAATCAAGTTCTCTACATTTTTTTAAAAATCTAGATATATCCTTATGCAACAATGGCTCTCCACCTGATAATGTTACATGTATGATATTCATTTTTCTTCCTTCTTCTAATACTCTATAAAACAATTCCGAATCAATAACTTTTGTCTTACAATCATGTGGAATATAACAATGGATACATCTTTCATTACAGATACTTGCGATATCAAAATGAATACTCCTAAGGAAATCATTTGTATCAATCCAACTCTTGTCACAACTTTCCACCATAATATTTTTCTTCGTTTTCTCTAATTTGCTATCATAATCTTCAATCAATTCTTGATCGTAGCAAGCTTCATATGTTTCTCCAAAACTTAGATATCCGAGTTCAACAAACCATTGATAAAATTCTATAGTGTCCTCTTTCAAGACATCATATTCTACATCAACAAATATATTCATCAATTCATGAGTAATATCATTAATATTTTGTGGACTTTTAGTCAATACCGAAAGCATCACAGCTCCACTTTCCGAGACAAAATTTTCTCCTGGATAGTAATACACATCATTCAAAAAACGATATCCAAATTCTGAATTATCTGTAATATATCCATGTCCTTCATATTGTCTAAACAAAATATTATTTCTAATTTTATAAAACACTATTTTCCCCCTATTTAACGTTAGATTTATAAAAAAAGACGCAGGAAAACAACCTGCGTCCATAAACCATTGCATCTAATAATCTAGACTAAGCCTTATTTTTACTACAAGGTCTTCCACAAGGGCCATCACCACATTTTGCAGCATTCACTTTTTCAGCTTTTAAAATAACTGGTTTAGTATATTTCATATTAGTTCCTCCCTTTCTTTAATCATCTACAAGAGCTTGAGCCGTACACTTCTAAATACTACTCATATAATATATTGTATTATAACAAATTTGCTGTTTCCAATCAAGGATAAATTACTCCTTATTATAGGTGCCACGCCTTATTCATAAAACCAAATCATCATATTTATAACTATCTATTTTTATAATCTCTTCCAAGTAAATTAGTGAATGTCATAATAAACTTCTTGTACTAAATCCCTTCTACAATCTATCTCTCATCACGACTATTTTTTCTTTGCAGCTTCCGTTTCTCTTTCTCCGCTTCCCTCTT
>CAYQRS010000216.1:0-1870 GCA_964419825.1 uncultured Eubacteriales bacterium | reverse complement strand
GGTTTTATATGGGTGAAAAAAAGCGTATGCAATAACAAATTGCATACGCCATAATTTTTAAAAAGACTTATTTTTCAATGAGACTTTCGCCGCTCATTTCAGCGGGCTTTTCAAGTCCCATAAGATCCAAAATAGTTGGAGCAAGATCGGCAAGACGGCCGTTCTTGAGCTTTTTATCGTTCTCTCCGATTAAGATAAGAGGAACAACGTTTGTGGTATGAGCGGTAAACGCGTTTCCGGTTGAGTAGTCAACCATCTGATCTGCATTTCCGTGGTCGGCAGTGATAAGAGCAACGCCACCCATTTCGTTAAGAGCATCAACAACCTTGCCAACGCAGGTGTCAACGGCTTCAACAGCCTTAACAGCCGCATCAAAAACGCCTGTGTGACCGACCATATCGCAGTTAGCGAAGTTGAGAATGATTACCTGATATTTATCGCTTTCGATTGCGCCGAGGAGCTTATCCGTAACCTCGTAAGCACTCATTTCGGGCTGGAGGTCGTAGGTTGCAACAGCAGGGGATTTGACAAGGATTCTGTCCTCACCCTCATATTGCTTCTCAACGCCGCCGTTGAAGAAGAAGGTTACATGTGCGTACTTCTCGGTTTCGGCAATTCTGAGCTGAGTGATGCCCTTTGATGAAAGGTATTCACCGAATGTGTTGTTAAGTCCCTCAGGCTTGAATGCAACATTAACATTGGGCATTGTTGCATCGTACTGTGTCATGCAGACATAGTAAAGGTTCTTGATCTGCTCACGCTCGAAGCCGTTGAAAGCGGGATCAACAAAAGCTCTTGTGATTTCTCTTGCACGGTCGGGGCGGAAGTTGAAGAAGATAACCGAATCGTTATCGCTGACAGGTTTTGCATCCTGCGAAACTGCGGGAACGATGAATTCATCCGTAACATCATCAGCGTAGGATTTTTCCATCATTTCACAGCCGCATTTGAACTGTGCACCCTCAAGCTTTGTCATGGCGTTGTAAGCCTTGACAACTCTTTCCCAGCGGTTATCACGGTCCATAGCGTAGTATCTGCCCATGATTGTGGCAATCTTGCCAACGCCGATTTCCTCGCACTTTTTGTAAAGCTCTGCGATGAAATCCTTACCCGATGAGGGGGGAACATCTCTGCCATCCATAAAGCAATGGATGAAAACCTCTGTCAAGCCCATACGCTTTGCAAGCTCAAGGATTCCGTAAAGGTGAGTGTTGTGGCTGTGAACGCCGCCGTCGGACATAAGACCCATAAGGTGGAGAGCGGAATTGTTCTTTTTGCAGTTTTCCATTGCGCCGACAAGAGCTTCGTTCTCAAAGAAATCACCGTCTGAAATCGACTTTGTGATTCTTGTAAGCTCCTGATAAACGACACGACCTGCACCGATGTTGGTGTGACCAACTTCGCTGTTGCCCATCTGTCCGTCAGGCAGACCGACATCCATGCCCGAAGCACCGATATATGTCATCGGGTTGTTCTGCATAATTTTATCAAGGTTGGGTGTTGCGGCAGCCTCGATTGCGTTGCCGTAATCGGAGCTATTCTTGCCGAAGCCATCCATAATGCAAAGAAGAATAGGTTTTTTCATAGCGGTCAAGTGCCTTTCTTATTTACTTGCGGCTTTAACGATTTCCGCAAAATCTGCTGCCTTGAGCGAAGCGCCGCCGATAAGGCCGCCGTCAACATCGTACTGAGCAAGAAGCTCATTTGCGTTGCCTGCGTTCATTGAACCGCCGTACTGAACAACGATTTTGTCTGCTGCTGCTTTGCCGTAAAGCTCGCCGATGAGGGCACGGATTGCGCCGTTAACCTCGTTAGCCTGTTCTGCGGTAGCGGTAAGACCTGTGCCGATTGCCCAAACAGGCTCATAAGC
>CAYQRS010000215.1:0-1881 GCA_964419825.1 uncultured Eubacteriales bacterium | reverse complement strand
ATAATATATATAATTTTTAAAAGGGGGTAGTGCGGCTTGAATTCGGGCTTAACTGCGGCAAGGCTTGTTGCTTACGCCTTGGCAGATGTCCCTTTGCCGAAGGAAATCGAACCGATCGACCACAAAGCGCTTTTTGAATTTTCGCAAAAGCACAGCATTTCGGCGCTCATCGGCTATGCGCTCGAAAAAGCCGATTTGTTGCCGCCTGCCGTTTCCACAGTCTATCTCAAGCAGCGCAAGCTTGCACTCGTAAAATATGCAACGCAGGAGCAGGAGCTTTGCAAAATAACGGCTCACCTCCGAGCGCATAACATCAAGTATATGCTCCTTAAAGGCAGTGTTCTCAAGCACCTTTATCCTGCGCCTGAGCTTCGCACGATGTGCGATATTGATATTCAGTATGACAGAGCGCATCTGCCACAGCTCAAGGAGATTATGCTTCCGCTCGGCTATTCTCTTGCCGAAGCAAGCGGCACGGATAACGCCAACGAATCCTACAGCAAAGCTCCGTTTATGTATATCGAGTTCCACGGCTGGCTGTATGACAAAAATCTGCCGCTTTACTGCGATTATTTCGGCAACGATTTCCGCAGGACAGTTCCCGTTGACGGCTGTGAGGTCAAATACTCCGATGAGGATTTTCTGGTCTTTCTGCTCGCTCATTTTGCAAAGCATTATTTCCTCGGCGGTATCGGCTTGAGGTCGCTTGCCGATGTGTGGCTTTATTTTAAAAAGAAAGCTTTGGATTTGGATTATGTTTTCACCCAGCTCAAAGCAATCAAGCTTGATGAATTCACTCGGATAATTCTCAAAGCGGCAAACGCCGTTTTCGAGGGCGAGGCTGCCGCAGGGCTTGAGGATGTTATCGATTACTGCCTGCACAGCGGAACATATGGCACTGCCGAGCGAATTGCAACAATGAACGCCGTTGACGAAAGCCGCCTTGCCTATACACTCAAGCGTGTTTTTCCGAAGAAGGAATTTATGACGCAAAAATACCCGATAATAAGCAAGCATCCGCTTTTGCTTGCGCCGATGTGGGCGGTGCGTCTGGCTGAGGTCACCTTCAGCGGTGCGTTCGCCAAGAGCGATGTTGCCAAGGTGATTGGTGCAGACAAGGCTCAGCTTGATGCCAGAAAAATATCGGGCAACCCATACAAAACAAAATCAGGTTAACCGCAACCAAAGGTTGTTAATATAATTTTTTTAGGATAATTTTGAAAGGATTTGAAATAAAATGGAATGGACAGGACTTAATGAACTGAGAGAAAAATATCTTAGCTTCTATGAATCAAAGGGACATCTTCGCCTGCCGAGCTTTTCGCTCGTTCCGCAGGGCGACCGTAGCCTGCTGTTGATCAACGCAGGTATGAGCCCGATGAAAAAATATTTCACAGGTGAGGTAACTCCCCCTCGTGAGAGAGTTACGACCTGCCAAAAATGTATTCGTACTCCCGATATTGAAAGCGTCGGCAAGACTGCTCGCCACGGCACTTATTTCGAGATGCTCGGCAACTTCTCATTCGGCGATTACTTTAAGCGTGAAGCAATCAACTGGGCTTACGAATTTTGCACAAAGGTGCTTGAAATGCCCGTTGACAAGCTCTATATGAGCGTTTACACCGATGACGATGAGGCTTACGATATTTGGACTAAGGAAATCGGCATTGCAGAGGATCACATGGTTCGCTTCGGTAAGGAGGATAACTTCTGGGAGCACGGCGCAGGTCCTTGCGGCCCTTGCTCGGAGCTTTATTATGACCGTGGCGAAGAATACGGTTGCGGCAAGCCCGATTGTAAGGTCGGCTGTGAGTGTGACCGCTTTGTTGAATTCTGGAACCTTGTTTTCACTCAGTTTGAAAACGACGGCAAGAACAACTA
>CAYQRS010000214.1:0-1888 GCA_964419825.1 uncultured Eubacteriales bacterium | reverse complement strand
GTCTAACTCCATACGTTATCGCCGGATTATTAATTGTTTTAAATATTTATTACATTATATAGAGTAATGTCACTGTTATTACATCATACCGTCAAAGAACTCGATTGTCTTTGAATCCTCAGTAAGAGTAACGATAGCCTTTTTCCAAGCAGCTGTGAAGCCCTCGAAACGGCCATATCTGCGAAGCTTGCCTTGGCAGTTAATTGTGTTGACCTTAGCAACCTTTGTGCCCTCGAAAAGAGCCTCAACTGCCTGAGCAATTTCGATTTTGTTAGCATCCTTAGCAACAACGAAGCTGTACTTCTTGTCGGCTACGCCTGCCATGCTCTCTTCTGTGATGAGGGGACGGATGATGATATCCTGTGCTGACTTGCTCATGCGTAAACCTCCTCAATCTTAGCAACAGCATCCTTGAGAACGAGCATTGTGTCGCAATTAAGGATGTCGTAAACGTTAAGTGTGTTTACAAGAGAAACCTTAACACCTGCAATGTTGCGTGCACTTCTGTAGATAACGTCATCCTTCTCGGGGAGAACGATGAGAGTTTTCTTACCTGTGTTGAGAGCGTTGAGAACGTTGACAACTTCCTTAGTCTTGATTGCATCAAGCTTAAGAGAATCGAGAACAACAAGTTCCTCGCCTGCAACCTTTGAAGAAAGTGCTGACTTCATAGCAAGTCTTCTGACCTTCTTGTTGATTTCGCCGCCGTAGGTACGGGGCTTGGGTCCGTGAGCGATACCGCCGTGATACCACTGGGGAGCTCTTGTTGAACCCTGACGAGCACGACCTGAGCCCTTCTGTCTCCAGGGCTTCTTGCCGCCGCCGCTAACTTCTGAGCGTGTACGGGTTGACTGTGTACCCTGACGCTGATTTGCCAAATAGTTGACAACTACGAGATGCATAGCATACATATTGGGGTCGATTGCGAAGATGCCGTCTGCAAGCTCGATGTCGGAAACTTTCTTTCCGCTAATATCAAATACTGATACTGTAGGCATTTAGTACACTCCCTTCCTTACGCTTTCTTGCAGCTGTCTTTGATAACGACGAAGCTACCCTTGGGGCCGGGGATGGCACCCTTAATAGCGATGAGATTGTTCTCTGCGTCGATCTTGACAATGCTGAGATTTTGAACAGTAACCTTCTCGTGACCAAGGTGACCAGCGAGCTTCTTTCCCTTGTAAACTCTTGAGGGATCGGAGCAAGCACCGAGTGAACCTGCGTGTCTTGCAACAGGACCGGTACCGTGGGTTTCCTTAAGGCGTGAGAAGTTCCATCTCTTAATTGCGCCTGCTGTGCCTTTACCCTTGCTTGTGCCGGTAACGTCAACGTTATCGCCAACAGCGAAGATATCAGCCTTAAGTACGTCGCCGACTTTTACGGAAGAGATATCAGAGAGTCTGAACTCCTTGAGAACCTTCTTGGGGGCAACGTCTGCCTTAGCGAAGTGACCCTTGAGGGGCTTGCTGAGGCGCTCGACCTTAACATCTTGGAAGCCGAGCTGAACGGATTCGTAACCATCGTTCTCCATTGTCTTAACCTGTGTTACGGGGCAGGGACCTGCCTCGACAACAGTTACGGGAACAACGTTACCGTTTGCGTCGAAGATCTGTGTCATACCGATCTTCTTGCCGATGAGACCTTTTTGCATTTTGTTTTTCTCCTTTCGGTTATTGGTTGGCATTCAGCCAACATGACCTGTGAAGCGAACTATATTATGATGTATATAATATAGGGAACAGGTGATTTTACAGCTTGATTTCGATATCAACGCCTGCGGGAAGCTCAAGTGATGTGAGAGCTTCAACAGTCTTGTTTGAAGGTCTGATGATGTCGATAAGTCTCTTGTGAGTTCTCTGCTCGAACTGCTCACGGCTGTCCTTATACT
>CAYQRS010000213.1:0-1909 GCA_964419825.1 uncultured Eubacteriales bacterium | reverse complement strand
CTTCAAAACTTACCGCCATGTTTGGGAATATATGTATGAGGGCGGTATGCAGCAGACAAGGGTGCTTATTTATTCGGCGAGCGGCGGTCTGTTCGGCTTGGGTGTCGGCAATGGCAAGCTGCGCCATATCTTTGCCGCAACAACTGATTTGATTTTCGGTGTTATTTGCGAGGAATGGGGCTTGATTGTCGGCTTCTGTGTGGTTCTCTGCTTTGCCTTTGTTGCCTTTTACGCCTTCCGCCTTGCACGCCACGCACGCTCAACGGTTTATTCGATTGCGGCGATTGCGGCGGCATCAATGCTGATGGTTCAGCTCAGCCTCAATGTTTTCGGCGTAACGGATTTGTTGCCGCTTACGGGCGTAACGCTTCCGTTTATCAGCCGTGGCGGTACGAGTATGATTTGCTCTTGGGCGCTGTTTGCGTTAATTAAAAGCGCCGATATCAAAACATATCCGAAGCTTGAAAAGCAAATGGATGAGAATTAAGAAAAGCAGGTGATTTAATGAACTCGGTTACAAAAAGAGCGTGGGTGCTTGTGGCTATTTTGGCGGCCTTTTGCATCGGTATAGGCATATTGGGCTACAGCTATTTCACCGATGGCGGCACTTGGGCAACGAGCCGTGCGAACGGTCACCTTTATTCAAACGGTCAAATTACCAATGCAGGTCAGATTTTGGATCGCAACGGCGTTGTGCTTGCTCAAAGCGTTGACGGCAAACGTGTTTATAACAGCGATAAAACGGTTCGTATGTCAACCCTGCACGCAGTCGGTGATACTTACGGCTATATTGCAACAGGTGCGCACACGATCTGTCGTGATAAGCTCACGGGCTACAGCCTTGTCAACGGAATTTATGATTTGATCAACACGGGTGAGGGCAGTAACGTTAAGCTGACGATTGATGCGAATATCTGCGCCTCCGCCTATAAAGCGCTCGGAAGCAACAAGGGCACGGTCGGCGTTTACAATTACAAAACAGGTGAGATAATCTGTATGGTTTCCGCCCCGACCTATGACCCAAACAACAAGCCGAGCGATATTGATACAAACGAAAAATACGATGCGGTTTATATGAACCGCTTGCTCACGGGACTTTTTACGCCGGGTTCAACCTTTAAAACGGTTACTGCGGCATCGGCAATCGACAATTTGCCCGATATTTTCACAAGAACCTTTTCCTGCACGGGCGAATTGAAAACGGCGCAGGGCGGCAGCGTTATCTGCAACGGTACGCATAACAGCCTCGATTTTGCCACCGCTTACACAAAATCCTGCAACTCGGTTTTTGCGCAAATCGGCATTGAGCTGGGCAAAAAGAAGCTCACCGCAACGGCAGAGAAAATGGGCTTCGGAAAAAGCTTCAATGTCAGCGGAGTTAAAACGGCGGCGAGCAGGCTCGATTTGAGCGAAAGCGTTGAAATCGATATGGGCTGGGCATCAATCGGTCAATACACAACTCTCGCCAATCCGCTCCACATGATGATGATTGTCGGCAGTATCGGTGCAGGCGGCTTAACGGCAACCCCGTATTTCGTTTCGGATACGGTTACACAGCTTGTTTCAAGCGTCAAGACCGAGAAGCTCCTCAGCGAGCAGACCGCACAAACGCTCAGCCAAATGATGCGAGGCAATGTTATCAACAACTATGGCGATAATCTTTTCCCAAATATGAAGTTCGGCGGCAAAACGGGCACAGCTCAGGTTGCCGATAAAAAATCACACGCTTGGTTCATCGGCTTTTCACAGCGCAGCGATTTCCCTTACGCAATCGTTGTTGTTGCGGAAAACGGCGGAGGCGGTTCTGCTGTTGCAGTTCCGATTGCAAGCAGGGTTATGAAGGCGATGCAAAGCGCAGGATATTAAACAAAATTCCGCAAATTTTTTCAGGAGTCGGCACAATCACCCG
>CAYQRS010000212.1:0-1915 GCA_964419825.1 uncultured Eubacteriales bacterium | reverse complement strand
GGGTTACACGGCTTCAGCCGCAGAGCGCCCCAACAGCGTGGCTTACACAAATGGCTCAACTGTCAATTATGAATATACCGCAAGCACAAGCAATATTTTGACGGTTACACCCCCCACAACGCTTTATGTTAATGATAACAAATTGATTCAAAAAACAATCAACAAAAACACATTCGCAAACACAGCTTCCGACAGCGATACTGCCTACGCTCCGAGTGCTTGGGCAACAACCGACCTCAACACCAGCGTTGTTGTCAATTTCTCGCAGACTGTTGATTCCGCAACACTCACAGCGGTTGCAATCGATGCCAACGGCAACGAAGAGACCTTGAACAACATCACTGTTGCCGGCACTGCAGGCTCAACAAGCGGAACGAATCTCAGTGGCGCAGTTTCTATTGAAGTCGCAGGCACAGCAACGAAAGGTGATGGCTCGCCTGTTACAACACTCACTTACCGCATCGATTACACAATCGGCAGCAAGACTTACACAACCTATGCCGCAAGCTATGTAACCGCACTCCCCTCCTATAAGGTTATATCCTTGCAGATTATGGAAAATACGCATAACGACTACAAACACCCCAGATCAATGGCTATCCGTATGGACTTCTCAAACTTCCTTTTGACGAACGGCTTCAATGTTGAAGCTAACTCAATTAACCTTGCATCGGTTTCGGGCTACGGTCTGTACTCGGTTACAAATGGCGTTATCACCGCTCATTCAACTGACGCCGACTATAACAACAGCCAAGCCGCCGACGAAACAGCCTATTGGGTACCAGACTCGGCAACAAGCGTATTTAAAAGAGCCCAGCTCCCCACCATTTACCAAAGCAACCCCGATAAATACACCTGTGCAACCTATATAACAAGAAATGCGGATAAACGTACTCAAGATGAAGCATGGTATGTAGGCAGCAATAAGCTCACCCAAGGTGTGACTGTTTATTACGATGCATCAGATTCAGCAGTTTTAGAATCAAGCATTGTAGTTGAAACGCCCGTTGATGTTATCGGCGCACCTGTATCTTGTACTTATAAATACACAGGCGCATCTTATGAGCACGGTTTCTTCAATTTCCAGAAATTAGCTTCTTATGACACAACCAACGCTAACTACACAATACCTGATCAGTATTCCGATAAAACAACTTCTGTAGCCATTGCAGATATCACCCCCAGCTTTGCAGATAGCACACACTATTATCCAGGCGGTTGGGGACATACTACAACCGGAGAAGTTAAAACCCAAAAATCTTCAATCACATTCAACAAATCAGTATTTGGGGCATTCACAAAAAATGAAGCGAATGGAGAAATAATTGATCCAAGCTCAAGCTATCGTCTTGCTCTTTCAACAAGAGCAATTGCGAACAAGCATAGTCATGGCGGACTTTCGGACGGTTATTACCGTACTGCTTTGAACTACGGCTACCACTTCAACTTCAAGGCAATCGACCTCACCAATGCTCACGGCGTAATCAGCGCAATTAAAGCTAACTATGTCAAAGACGAAATGACAGCAGAAAGCTGGAAAGCTTACCGCAAGCAGATTTCCGAGGCTTATTCGGCAATCGGTAACCTCTCTGCTACTTCCGCAGACGTTGCTTCAGCTTCACTTGCAACTCCCACTCTTGCTCCCAAAGCAACTGTCAGCGTTAACAACCTCAAGGCTCTCATCAGCACAACTCTTGCAAAGTGCGAAACCTGTAACGCAACAGGCACAAATTATTACACATCAGATTCTTGGAACGCTTACCAGAACGCTCTCAGCACAGCAAGCACTGTTGCTAACAGCATCAGCGGCGCTTATCTGACAGCAGAGGCTGAAACCAAGCAGACCGAGGTAAATAACGCCGGCTCTGCTCTTGCAAATGCTATCAACGCCCTTGAAATCGGTGAAGCTGCACAT
>CAYQRS010000211.1:0-1969 GCA_964419825.1 uncultured Eubacteriales bacterium | reverse complement strand
ATGAAATTCTTGACATAGCCGAGGAGCTTAATCCAATCGGACAACGACATGGCGGCAAGGTCACCGTTGGAAAGCTGACCAACAGGTTCAAGCAGACTGCTTGTATCAAAGGTGCCGACATAAAGCTTTCCGTTATAAGTTACCATACGCCAAATATACTGATTTTCATTCCTGCCAAAGCCTGAGCCTAAGCCTGAAATTCCGCCCTTCGGGAACATCTTTGTGCTGTCACCGACAACAAGCTCGATGTTTTCGGAAGCATCCATACGGTAAAGGTTAACAGACTGTTCAAGGTTTGCGTTCATAAAGCTGAAATCAACATCAAAGAGGACACCCTCCAACGCAAACTGCTCATCATTATATTCGCCGATATAAAGATAATTACCGTAAACATTCAAAACGCAAGCGCCTGCTCTTGTGCGCTCGGGATCGATACCGAATGTATATTTTGCACCGTCTTTTTTATCGCCTGCAATGGGAGTCCAAGCCCATGAACCGTCTGACTGCTCATCACCTCTGACAACTGCAAAGGGCTGCATTGAATTCTCATCAGGCTTATTATCTGGTGTACCGGTGCAGAGTGAAACATAAAGGCGGTTATTGAACTCGACCATTTCCCAAACACCGCCGCCGTAGATGCTGTCGCTGTATTTATAAGCGGGATAATCGAACAAATCCTGCTGATTTGCAATCACATTGAATGAATCCTTGGAAATTGATTCGCCGTCTTCGGGCTTATCGGCAATCAGAATTTGCGCACCGTTGAGAGTATTAACGCTGACAACGAGCTTGCCGTTAAAAACACAAAGTCCACGAATTGTTACGCTGATATTTTCATCATAAGCCTGTTGCAGCTCCTGCGGAGTGAAGCCCTCATAAACGATTCTACATTCATCGTTTTCGGGATTTACCTCCAAAATGCGGGGAATACCTGCGATTGAACCGCAGAAATAGAGCTTGCCGTTAAACTCGCAAGCATTGCGGAGATTTGAACGGTAGCAATAAGGTGCAGGTCTGTCACTCAACGATGAGGACATGAGAAGCTTTGTTTCGCCTGTTTTTACATTAACCTTGACAAGGACACTGCCTGCGTCACCCTTATCATCCTGATTAAAATAAAAATCGCCATTGAACATTACATCAAGCTGGGCACGCATTTCATCGGCATTAAATTCATCGCCGAGAACCGAATCCATAAAATTGAGTGTTTGTGTCATTGCGTTATAGCAAGTGCCGACATAGACATAATCGCCATAAGGGATTGCCGCCCAAGCATAGCTCTGCGAGCGCTCACCCTGACCTTTATCGGTTTCGGTAACAATGCCGTTGCCGAGATAATCAACAATGCCGTCAACCTCGCCTGAGCCCTTGCTCGGATGCGAAAGCTTTGAAGCAGTATATTTACCTGTTGAAGCTGTGTAAGTGACCTGCTTATCGGCGGCAAAAGCCACAGCAACCACATTAACAAGCATCAAAACAACAATAAAAGCGCTGAGAAGAATTTTCGTTTTCCTTTTTTTCATAATCTATCCCCTTTTTTAGTATTTTTAGTGCAATAGCCACAAGCACTAATATATAAAGGATACAATATCAATTTTGACTTGTCAATATTTTTGGGGGAATTTGTTTATTTTCAGTTAATTTTGTGAGAATATTAAAAAAATAAAGACCCAAGGACAAAAGTCCTTGAGTCTTTGGCTGGGATGGCTGGATTTGAACCAGCGGATGCGGGAGTCAAAGTCCCGTGCCTTACCCCTTGGCTACACCCCAATATTCTGTTTGATATTAAAACGCACAAAGCTACGAAAAGCTTTGTGCTGTTTTTGTTTAAATGGGGTGGTTGATGGGAGTCGAACCCACGACCTCCAGGGCCACAACCTGGCACTCTAACCAACTGAGCTACAACCACCATAAATGGCGCGCTTGAAGGGACTCGAACCCCTGACCCACTGCTTAGAAGGCAGTTGCT
>CAYQRS010000210.1:0-1979 GCA_964419825.1 uncultured Eubacteriales bacterium | reverse complement strand
CGGCTCTGCTCTTGCAAATGCTATCAACGCCCTTGAAATCGGTGAAGCTGCACATGAGCCTTATCACAGCGACAAGCCCACAGTCAGCTCCAAGGACAACGGCACTGATGCAAATTCAGCACTCACCGCTATCATCACAGCGAAAAACCTCGGCGGCACAGCTTATGCAAGCGCAACCAAGGCTTCACCCGCTTTTGTTGAAACAACAAAGGGTGATGAAACCGCAAACCGCAACGTTTACCTTTATACTAACGATTCTGTCAACACAATGTATATTGTTGAAGCTTCTGCAAACCTTGCAAAGCCTGTAACAATTTCAATCAGAGCCCGTTCAAAGCACGGCACACCTTATTATTACGCCGCAGCAGGCGCAAAGGTTGCCGCAACAGCTTCTTCAACTTCAACCGCTTCCGATTTCGTTATCCTCAACCCCACATTCAAGGATAACACCAACGGTGCAGCTGACGAAATGAAGCGCTCATTCGTTGAATACGAAATCGTTGCAACAGGCGCAAACGGTCAGACGGAAACCTACAGCGTTACTTTCGCTTATTACAACGATGATAACAACGGCACAAAGCTTGGCGTAACCTATACCGACGGCAACGAGTGGACTTCAAACGGCTTCGGTATCAGACGTGTTCACGATGAAGCAGTCCGTTGGTGGGAATTTGTCGGCAAAGATGATGCAAGAGCTTATGACAAGGATTTCGGTTCAAGCGCATACGGCAGCTTTGCATTGAAAGTAAGCGGTTATGCCAACGCCGCTGAGGTCACCGCAGCAATCAAGAACGGCTCGCTCAGCACAAACGGCGCTATCGTTTACGGCGGTAACCAAGCCAACTCAACCACTCCTGTTCACGATGATTATTACTTCAAGGCAGAAGATGCAAAGAGCGGCGATCAGTACTATGTCCACCTTGTTGACCGCTTCGGCAACACCTGCAGCGAACTGATTACAATCGAAAAGACCGATTCGACCGAGCCCACAGTTCAGTCAAACGGCTCAAGCGCAACCGTTTCGGATAAGGGCGGTTCAATGATCGAAAGCCTTGAACTCACTTCAAACGGCGAAGCTTGCAACAGTTGGACTCTTTCTGAGGAAAATAACGCTGTTGGCAACAACACCCTCAGCCTCTCCAACCTCACTCCAGGCACTACTTACAGCCTCACCGCTACCGATGCCGCAGGCAACGCTTCAACCGCAAGCCTGACAGCTGACAATAACGGTAAAGCTAAAATCACTGTCAACAACTTCTCTGACCTGAGATACCTCGAAAAGGATAACTACAAGGTTAACCGCAAGACAGGCGAGGATAAATCAGTTGCAACTGTTCTCCTCAACGGCGAAGCTGTAACAATCAACAACAATGTCACAGTTTCACTCTGGCAGAGAATCATCCGTGCCCTCGCTGATTTCTTCAACTCACTCCTCGGCTTCAAAGTCGCTTGAGTTGACGAAAAGTTTCTCATATTCGTCTCCCTTGCTTTGTATTGATCCCTTTTTCGTTCCCTTTACACAAGGGAGCTGTCGAAACTCTTTGATTTTTGACTGAGGGATTGACCGAAGTCAGAAGATATTAAATGGCGGAATGAAGGAATCGCACAAATCCGTGCAAAAAAGCTTCGGCAAATAACTAACATTAAAGCACCTCACCTTTCGGCGGGGTGCTTTTTTGCGTAAAAAAACAGGTGCGAGGAGCTTTTTGGGGGCGAGCGTGTGGGGGGTGTGGGAGTGACGAAGTGGGTGTGGGAGAGGTTAGAGAGAGTGGCGGTGAGTGGGAATGACAAAGTGGGTGTGGGAGAGGCTAGAGAGAGTGGCGGTGAGTGGGAATGTGGGAGTGACGAAGTGGGTGTGGGAGGAAGTGCGGAGAAGTGTGTGTGCGTTGGCTTTTGCGAGGAAGCCAACAAAAAAGAGGAGTATCTGAGATACTCCTCTTTGGGTGTGATGATATTCCGGTTGCCGAGTAATTCTATGC
>CAYQRS010000209.1:0-2039 GCA_964419825.1 uncultured Eubacteriales bacterium | reverse complement strand
ATATAAATATTATAGTGTCAAATACTTTATCACAATTTTTTTGTAAAAAATTGTTTTTGCTATTGACTTGTGTAACTATATGTTGTATAATCCTAATGTATTTAAATGTGTTTAAAACCAATTTGTGTTCCTTGTGAAAGGTGGATAAATAGGATGAAGATGTATATAAAGCCTGAAGTTGAAATGGAAACGCTGGTTATCAGTGAAGCTGTTACTGAAAGCGCTGGTGGCGTTATCGATCCCGGCTGGGGCGGAGATTGGGAAATTGATCCCAACAGTAATGGTTCTTCTCTCATCGCTTATGACGATGGCATTTTCTATGACGAGGCTGACGGCTATATCGTTTATTGATTAGCCTTCTCCCAATTTAAAATGTTTTGCCACTTCTCCGTGTTATGCGGAGAAGTGGTTTTTGTATAATCTTTCAGGTGGTGACATCGTTTTGACTGTTCGTTTGTACGATGATGGGCATATTTCCTCTTTCACAGCTCAGGTGATTGATTGCCGTGAAGCAGAGAACAAAGCTTCATATAATCTTGTTTTGGATCAAACCGCATTTTTCCCGAACGGTGGCGGTCAGCTTGCCGATGAGGGTATGCTCAACGGACTCAAGGTGACTGATGTCAACGAGATTGACGGCGTGATTTACCACACGGTTGCGCAAGCAATTCCAATCGGTTCAACCGTTGATGGCGAAATCGATTGGCAGCTCCGCTTTGCCCGTATGCAAAGTCACACGGGTGAGCATCTTGTTTGCGGTGTTGCCCACAGCCTTTATTCCTGCGAAAACACGGGCTTCCACATGGGGAGTGACGGTGTGACATGCGATTTGAGCAAGCCGCTCACGCAGGAGGACATCTGCCGAATTGAAAAAATTGCCAACGAAGCAATACATAAAAATGTTCCTGTGACCTGCTTCTATCCCGATGAGGGTGAGCTTTCTCAGCTTGATTACCGCAGTAAGCTTGATTTGACAGAGAATGTGCGCCTTGTCAAAATCGAGGGCTATGACCTTTGCGCCTGCTGTGCGCCTCATGTTAAGAATACGGGCGAAATCGGCATAATTAAAATTGTTCGTTTTGAGAGATATAAGGGCGGCACAAGGCTTCTCATCAAATGCGGAGCAGAAGCGTTGGAGGATTATAATGCTCGGAGCTGTTCGGTCAGCAAAATTTCTGCCTTGCTTTGTGCAAAGGATGATGAAATCGTTGTGGCGGTTGAAAAGCTGCTTGAGGATAATAAGAAGCTTTCTTACGAAATCGAACGCCTTAACCGTGAAAAAACAGCCCATTATATTGCTCGCATTTTGCCGTGCGAGGGTAACGCTTGCATTTTTGCTGATGATTTAACTATTGATGGCTTGCGTGAAATCGTTAACGCAGGCAAAGAAAAGGTCAGCGGTCTTATTGCCGCTTTTGCTGGTGAAGAACAGAATTATAAATATATAATGGGCAGTAATTCTGTTAATCTTCAGCCGATAGTCAAGCAATTTAACACTCAGCTCAACGGCCGTGGCGGCGGTAAGCCTGAGATGGTTCAGGGTAGCGTTGCGGCAAATAAAGCTGATATCATTGAATTTTTATCCGCAAGCGAAATGTAAGGTGATTTTATGAACGGAAAATGGTTCTACGGCTCACAAGGGCTTGATTATACAGCTGAATTGCGCAGTGAGGTCTTTGTCGGCGAACAAAAATATCCTGCCGAAAAAGAGTTTGACGAGTATGAAGAAACGGCTTGGCATTATTGCATTTTTGATGGCTGTGAGGTAGTCGGTACAGGTCGGCTGATCAAGCTCGATGAAAAAACCTTCAAGCTTGGCAGAATTGCCGTTAAAAAAACAATGCGAGGTCAACACCTCGGTGAAAAAATCGTAAACGCCCTTGTCGAAAAAGGCAAGTCACTTGGCGCAGAGGTTCTCAGAATCAGCGCCCAAACCTATGCTGTGCCTTTTTACGAAAAGCTCGGCTTCGCGGTTTGCTCTGCGGAGTTTATGGATGAAAACCTGCCACACATCGATATGATATATAATTGATTATAAT
>CAYQRS010000208.1:0-2060 GCA_964419825.1 uncultured Eubacteriales bacterium | reverse complement strand
GCATTGAAGCCATCATATCGGGGTCAACTACAGCGACAACGGGAATGTCGTGACCGTCAACGCAGACGAATTTGCGCTTCTTTTCAACATCTGTGATAACATAGTTGATTGTAACCTCGGCGGCTGTGCCTGCGGTTGTGGGAACGGCAATGATCGGTGCGCAGGGGTTCTTTGTCGGTGCAACGCCCTCAAGTGAGCGAACATCGGCGTATTCGGGGTTTGTGATGATTATGCCGATTGCTTTTGCAGTGTCCATTGATGAACCGCCGCCGATTGCAACGATGCAGTCAGCTTCTGCTGCCTTGAAAGCTTCAACGCCGTTTTGAACGTTTTCGATTGTGGGATTCGGCTTAATATCGGAATAAACTGTGTAAGCGATTTCCGCTTTGTCAAGCAAATCTGTGACCTTGGCGGTGATGCCGAACTTTATAAGGTCGGGGTCGGAAGCAACAAAAACCTTTTTGAAGCCTCTGTTTTTGATTTCTTCGGGAATGGCGCTGATACAGCCTGCGCCGTGGTAAGATGTTTCGTTAAGCATAACTTATTCATTTTAATCACCCTTGTTATTAAGATTTAGCAAGTTGCTGAAATAATTATACAATTAAAACAAAAGTTTTTCAAGTATTTATACTTATTATAAGCAATTTTTATGAGCTGAGGCTTTTCGTTCCACGCTGAATTTCGGCAATCACTTGCTTTCTCAGGCGAATGAGGGCGAAAAGGTTCGGGATAGACATAAGCAAATTGAATATATCGGATATTGCCCAAACCGTTTCAAGCTGTGCTGTACAACCGATTACAATGCAAAGCAGATAGATGATTCGGTAAGGCATAACCGCTTTTTGACCGAAAGCATAAATTGCCGCCGTTTCGCCGTAATAGCTCCAGCCGATAATTGTTGCAAAGGCAAAAACGCAAAGGCTTATTCCGATGAAATCATCTGCATAATTGCCCCAAACCGAGCTGAAGGCGAGTGTGTTCATCTTTGTCGGATTATCGACTAAGGTGTAAGCTCCGCTTGCAATCAGCGCCAAGGCGGTTAAGCTGCACATCAAAACCGTGTCGATAAAAACCTCGGCAATTCCCCAAAGCCCTTGGTTCAGCGGCTGTTCGGTGCTTGCGGCAGAATGAACGATTGCCGATGAGCCAAGACCTGCTTCGTTTGAGAAAACGCCCCTTGAAATGCCTGTTTTGATAACCTTTCCGAATGTGTAGCCGCCGATTCCGCCGCCGATGCTCTTGGGCGAAAAAGCGCCGCTGATTATCAGCTTAACGGCAGGGATAATATTTTCACGGTTGACGAAAATAACCGCAACGCAGGAAACAATGAACACCGCCGAAGCGAGCGGAATAAGCTTTTCCGTTACGCTTGCAATCCGAT
Organism: uncultured Eubacteriales bacterium; assembly: GCA_964419825.1. Taxonomy (GTDB): domain Bacteria; phylum Bacillota; class Clostridia; order Oscillospirales; family Acutalibacteraceae; genus UBA8612. Next base: position 679 of record CAYQRS010000208.1, on the reverse strand, counting down.
TAACGCCGCCGATAATAACCATTGCGGCGATGACTGCGATAATCACGCCGAGTAAGGGTGGTATAACCGAAATTTTATCGCCGACTGCCTGTTCGATTGCATTTGCCTGAGTCATATTGCCCATACCGAGGCTTGCCCCGATGCACAGCACAGCATAAACCGAGGCGATTTTTCTGCTGCCAAAAGCGTTTTCTATGTAAAGCATCGCACCGCCGAGCCATTGGTTGTTTTTATCCTTAACTCGGTGCATAATGCCGAGGATATTTTCGGCACAGCAGGTCATTTCGCCAATCGTTGCAGAAACAATCATCCAAACAACCGCACCGGGACCTCCTGCTGTGATTGCCGCGGCAACGCCGATTATGTTGCCTGTGCCCATACAGGCGGCGAGCGAGGAGGAGAGCGCACCCAACGGCGATATGCCGTCACCGCAGGATTTACGGAACATTTTGCCGAATGTGTTTTTGAAAATCAGCGGAATTTTCGTTAGCTGAAAAAAACCGCTCCTTGCCGTGAAATAAATGCCGACGCTCATAAACAGGGCGAGCGTGCAAGGGTTCCAGCATAATTCGTTCAAACGGATAAAAAAGCTCAAGCCGCCACCTCCTTAAAAATATTTATGCTTTTTCGGCAGAGATATGTTAAGCGGTTATTTCAATAATTTGGCGAAAAATTATAT
>CAYQRS010000207.1:0-2122 GCA_964419825.1 uncultured Eubacteriales bacterium | reverse complement strand
ATAAAATCTCGTTTCTTTCATGATAGGTCTCCTTTGTTTATTTTAATTTTTCAACGGAAGGAGATGCTTTTGTGTCAAAATACAACTCACCTATCAAAAACGATTCCCTTAAAAATCTATGCTCGGAAATTCGTCTTAATGACACAATTGATGCAAACGATTACAACCGCTTTGTTGTAAAGCGTGGTCTGCGCAATTCTGACGGTACTGGCGTTATGGCAGGTCTTACAAAAATATGCAGCGTCAGCGGATACTACATTGCCGACGGAGAGAGAGTTCCCTGCCAAGGCAGTCTTTCTTTCAGAGGTATTGATATTCTCGACCTCATCGAGGGTTGCCGCAAAGAAGATCGCTTCGGCTTTGAAGAAGTTGTTTGGCTGCTGATTTTCGGTTCGCTCCCCACAAAGGAACAGCTCGAAAACTTCAAGCTCGTTTTGGCTGAATGCCGTGAGCTGCCAGAAAACTTCACCGAAGATATGATTATGAAAGCGCCCTCGCCCAACATCATGAACAAAATGGCTCGTTCGGTAATGGCTCTTTATTCCTATGACGATAACCCCGACGATATTTCAACCGCAAACGTTCTTCGTCAATGCATTCAGCTTATCGCTCAGCTTCCCTCGATTATGAGCTACGCTTATCAGGTCAAGCGCCGCCATTACAACAAGCAGAGTATGTATATTCACCCTGCTCAGACAGAGCTGAGCACCGCTCAGGCAATTCTGCGCTCTCTCAGACCCGATGAAAGCTTCACCGATGAGGAAGCTAAGCTGCTTGACCTTTGCCTTATGATTCATTCCGAACACGGCGGCGGAAACAACTCCACCTTCGTCACCCGTGTGCTGACCTCCTCAGGCACAGACACCTATTCCGCAATCGCAGGCGGTATCGGTTCGCTTAAAGGTCCGAAGCACGGCGGAGCTAACATTAAGGTCAACGAAATGACAAGGCTTATGGCAGAAGAAATCGACGACATCACCGACCGTGATCAGGTTGCCGATTACCTTGCAAAGCTCATCAACAAAGAAGTCGGCGACAAAACAGGCCTTGTTTACGGCATGGGGCACGCTGTTTACACAATGAGTGACCCGAGAGCTATTCTGCTCAAAGAAGCGGCACGCAAATTCTGCCGCAGCGAGGAGCATCAGAGAAGATTCCGTCAGCTTGAGCTGATCGAGGAGCTTTCGCCCGACATATTCCGCAAAATCAAGGGCAACAACAAGCCGATTTGCGCCAATGTTGACCTCTATTCAGGACTTATTTACGATGCCTTGGGCATTGATGAGGATTTGTTCACTCCCCTCTTTGCCGTTTCACGCATGGCAGGCTGGGCAGCTCACAGGCTTGAGGAGCTGACAACTGGAAGCCGCATCATTCGCCCCGCTTACAAGAGCGTTGCCGTTCCCTGCTCTTATATTCCGCTTGAGGAAAGAACAGAAAAGAACGTTCTTCATCCCGATAAATATATCGACAGCGAAGAAAGGGCGGTACTCAACCAATGAAAAAGATTAAAGGAAGCAACAAAAAGCTTGAACCGATGCTGATTATTTCAGTTGCGGCAATCAGCCTTATTGCCCTCATTCCCTTGAATGTATCAGGTTCTCACTTTAATCGAAAGCGACACGGGCTTTTTCAAAGGCTCAAACGCTTCTATCCCCGTTTTCTATGTAATTCTCGGCTTGGTTATCGCCGCAGTTTTGGTGATGAGCTATTTGAGCGAAAAAGCAGGCAGAACAAGAGATTGCAGAGTTAAAAGCATACCGCTTGGCGTGGTTTCAATGCTCTGCGCAACGGCTGTTGTTTACGAATCCGTTCGCAATCTTTTTGAATGTTCGGCAATCGAAGGCTCATTCATCGGCTATATCGGCGGTCCGTCGCTGATGAGTTACCTTATGAAAAGCGGAGCCGCTCCCCTTTTCTTTGAGGCTGTTTTTGGCTTCTTCACTGCGGCTTTCTTTTTCATCTACGCAATCAACTGCTTTAACAAAAGCATCAATTTGAATGCTTTTCGTTATCTTTCGGTAACACCTGTTTTATGGTCGATTTGCCGCATTATTTTCTTATTTTTGTGCAAAATAAGCTTTGTGAATATTTCAGATTTGCTTTTGGAGCTGATTATGCT
>CAYQRS010000206.1:0-2124 GCA_964419825.1 uncultured Eubacteriales bacterium | reverse complement strand
GCCCGACCGTCTTCGGCATAAATATAATCATACTTATCGCCTAATATTTCACTGAGAAGATCGCGGTTGAATTCCGAATCGTCCGCAATTAAAATTTTCTTTTTAACTTCACCGGTATAGCTTATCATTGCTGGGCCCCTTTTAGTTTATCAACCGTTAAAATGACGGTATTTGCCGCCATTTTATTTCAGTTGGAGTATTGTAACACGAAAGCTTGTTATTTTCAATATGCTTGGGACGAATCGACAACAATCGGGGACGAATCGACAAGCAAGCACTGAATTGTCACAGCTATGTGTTTGACCGACCGCAAGTCTAGCTGATATTGGCTTGTTTTGGCGGTTATTCGGTCATTTTTGCTCGGGAAGCTTCCCGAGATACAGCATCAGCGCACGCTCGGCATCACTGCTGTTTTTAGTGAATTCGATATCCTTTATATTGAACAGAATGCAGCCGCAGTGTCCCCGAAAGGTCGGAAAGCAGATCACCTTAAGATAGGTGTCTATCTCGGGACTGTAATCGATTATTTCACGTGTTTCGCCGTACAGAGTGGCACGCTCATAGCTCTTGAGCCATTTTGAGTCCATATTGGAAAACAGTCCGCTGAAGCTGTTGCCGATGAGCTTTTCCAACGGCAGCTTTTCAAGCTTGGCAAGAGCGGGATTGCCGTATCGAAATATCCAATCGACGGCGTGGCGCTCTTCGTCGAAGATCATTTCTATATCGGTAAAAGCGAAGGGCAACGTATCGAAGCTTTTGTAATAGCTTTGATATTCCTCGCTTGTTGACGGAATGCTGTCGCTGCAGAAGCTGCTGATCATATTTTTCTGCAGCTCGTGAAGCTGTGCGGTAAGCTCCTTCTTTTTTCTGACAACATATTCCAACGCTTCACCGTTGTTAAGATAAATTTTATCGGAAATATCGTGGATCGCACGTGCCGAAACCAAACAGCTTCGGTGCACCTTGATATAGTCCCGGCCGAGCTGCTTTTCAAGCTCCCGAAGGGTGATGCGAAGAACATATACCTTATTGTCTGAGGTGTGTATCTTGGCAGTGTTGCGCTCCATATGGATGTACAAAACGGTATCGGTGCCAAGCGTTATTTCCTGCTTATTTTGCAAAACGGTTAAATGTTTTTTCATATTAGCTACCCTTGTATTTTGTCATTCTGCGAAGCCGCCTTTGCCGCCGCATTGTATTTCATAATAAAAAGCTCAAGGCTTTCCTTTAATACGTCGATCTGCGATTTCAAATAAAATTCGTCCTCAAACAGCGCATAGTGTACGCACGCACGGATCAAAATGAAAATCAGCGGTGTCAGCTTTTGATAGGGAATACCGAGCTTGCCCTCCAACAGCTTGGCATATTCGGTATATCGTCTGTCAACACCGGCAAAAAACTCCTGCCCGTGCTTTCGGTACTTCGGGTGAGTGTATATCTGATACATCAAGCGGTATTTTTTACCGTGCTTTTTCGCAGTCCAATACGGAATCTCGTCAATAAAGCGCCACAACGCCTCAACGTCGGTCGGAGCCTTTTCCATAAAGTCGTTTTCGACCTTGCTCATACAGTGTGCTGTCGATTGAATTATAAGGTCGTCTACATTTTCAAAATATGTATAAAGATTGGCCGAGGTGCAGCCGCAATACTTCGACAGAGCCTTAACTCCGGTGCCGTAAAAGCCGTGGTCGGCATAGCATTCAAAGCACTGCTCCATAATTTCTTCTTTTCTTGCTTTTATTTCTTCCTTGGTGATCGGTCTTTTGTTCACTGCTTTGCCTCACTTTATACTTACTTAACTTTCGTTAAGTATATAATAGCACATAATATCCGAAAAAGCAATACCCAATACTGTAATCGCCGAAATAAGGGGTCGGCAAAAGTATTTGCAACTTAAATGTGACGAGAATTGTGACTACGATTACATAATAACACATATATGTCAATTTTGCAATAAAAAATTTCACTTGCGAGTATTTCACCGCAAAAAACAAGTCGGAGAGCAAACTCCGACTTGTTGAATGAATTAAATTAAAATATAAAACGGCTCAATTAAAACTCGTTGCGTTTATGCAAGATTTGCATATTCGAGTTTTCAGCTTTGATTACAATTTCGGGTTCGCC
>CAYQRS010000205.1:0-2125 GCA_964419825.1 uncultured Eubacteriales bacterium | reverse complement strand
GGATTCTACAACATTTTTCTCTATACGTCAAGTGTTATTTTTCTCAACAAATATTATTAAATTTCTCTTTCTGAAAAAATATTTTTAAAAAAATTTGAAAATGAATAAATATTCAGCAATTTTAGTGCCAAAAACAGCCAAAAAACACCCATTTTTTGGGGTGCCAACCACAATTTTAACCACAATTTTGACCACAAAAAAATTAGGCGATTTTTTGCCCAAAATAGGGGATTTTGCCGTGATTTTACAACAATACCAAAATCTCCGCCTTTTGCCATAAAAGAAGCAAAAATTTTATATTTTGCCTCAATCCACCGCAATGACCAATTACAAGGAAGAAGTCCTTTTTCGGGTGAATTATCGAACCGACCTGACGACTGCCTATGTCGTGCGGTATAATGGCATTCTGTATGATATTACCCAGATTGATGTGTTCGAGGGTCACAAGCAAGACTTGACCTTGTATTGCAGCAGACGGGCAAGACAAAATTGACACATCGGAAGAATGCGGAAACTATTTTTGCAAAAGCGGTTGAATTTTTACAAGAGGGATGGTACAATATATTATGAATATTTATACGCAAAATTCCGAGAAGAAAGGAGCCGAAAGAATGAAAAAGAATAAACTTGTAGCCCCCGTTCTGAAATGGGTAGGCGGTAAAAGGCAGCTATTGGAAACATTTCAACCCCTGTTGCCAAACGAAATTACAACATACTGCGAACCATTTATCGGCGGCGGTGCATTGCTTTTCCATCTTCAACCTAACACCGCATACATTAACGATATAAACCCGGAACTTATTTTGGTTTATACCGTGATAAAAGAAAATGTAGAAGCCTTGATTGCTGAATTGGAAAAATATGAAAACACCGCAGAATACTTCTATGCCGTCAGAGATTGGGACCGTGACAAGACCCGTTATGATGCGCGGACCGATGTTCAAAAGGCGGCCCGTGTATTGTATTTGAATAAAACCTGTTTTAACGGTTTGTACCGTGTAAACAATGCCGGCGAATTTAATTCCCCGTTTGGTAATTATCGTAACCCCAACATTGTAAATGCACCTGTCCTGCGTGCTGTTAGTGCATATTTTAATTCTGCTGATATTCACATGACCACAATGGATTATGCAGAAGTGCTGAAATCTGTTCCTAAAGGTGCGTTTGTATATCTTGACCCCCCATATGATCCAGTTTCGGAAACTGCAAGTTTTACTGGATATTCAAAAGGCGGTTTTCCCCGTGCTGACCAAATCCGTCTCCGGGAGTGCTGTGACGATCTAACCGCCCGTGGAGTAAAATTTATGCTTTCCAATTCTGCAACTGATTTTATTTTGGAGCAGTACGCAGCATACAATATTACTATTGTTCAGGCTAAACGCGCAGTTAATTCTGTTGCGTCAAAGCGCGGCGATGTTGACGAAGTGGTGGTGCGTAATTATGAGTAAAAGCCTAAACGATGAAGCGTGGGAGCAGCTGTTTGAAAAACACGATATTCTAAAGCATATCGAGAGAACAGGACAGTTTCAGTTACCGAGCAATTAAAGGCTGTGAATATGATGAGATGGATAGGATTGATGAATAATATCCGAGCCTGCGTTGATGAAATCGTATTAAATGATATTGTCTATTCATAACAGAATACTGTCCGAAAGAGAACTGCTGTCGAGTGATGGCAGTTTTTCTTTTTCGGCAAGTGTTCAAGAAGTTATTAAGTCGGGAGTACAGTCGAAGAATTTGAAAATTACAGAATTGCAACTTAAAATTAAAATAATCCAATCTTATATTGAAAAAAGTCAATTTCTGTGATATAATAAAGAAAACATTGTTGGAGGAAACACTATGGCAATAAGTTATAGACCATTATGGATACAGTTAGCAGATAAAGGCTTACAAAAAACAGATGTTATAAAAAAAGCCAATTTAACAACAAATGTAATGGCAAGTATGGGGAAAAATCAAACTATTTCGTTCAAAAATTTGGAAAAGATATGTGTTGCACTTAGTTGTTCTCCAAATGATGTATTTGAATTTGTCAAAGAAGAAAGTGAGAAATAAAAGATGTATAAGATGATAGATTTATGTGCCGGTATCGGCGGAATCAGACGGGGCTATGAGCTTGCCG
>CAYQRS010000204.1:0-2143 GCA_964419825.1 uncultured Eubacteriales bacterium | reverse complement strand
CTGACGATGGCAGATTTTGAAAAAATAATTCTCCGCTGCATCGTTTATTACAATAACCAGCGTGTAAACGACAGTTTCCCATACACGGAGGAGATGCTTGCCGAAGGTATAAAACCACATTCGAGCAACATCTGGAATTACGGACTTAACCATGTTGGCGCTGGTGTAATTCCTGTGGATTACACTACACTAATCCTAACGCTACTTCCGAGAACAACAGGAAAATTCAGCAGGAAAGGACTTACTGTAAATAAATTAAGATATAAGAACAATGACTACACCGAGAAATACTTAACCGGTGGGAATGCAACGGTAGCATATAATCCCGATGATGTATCTGAGGTTTGGCTTATAGAGAATGGGTCATATAGCCCATTTACGCTCATTGAGAGACGCTTTGATAGTAAGGGCACACAAGATGTCGAACTAATAATAGCGGCTCAGAAAGCCGCTGTGAAAGCCGCTGCAATGACAAATACGCAAGCAAAAATTGACTTAGCAAAGCATATTGCTGTTGTCGCTGAAACCGCAGCAAGTCAGGGAGACACGCAAATAAAGGGCATTCGAGATAACCGTAAGCGTGAACAGCGCAAGACGCATATAGATTATGTAAAGGCGGGTTCAGATAATGATTGATGCATTAAAATTACTGCCAGATATGAAATCCGGGGATGATTTGTTTGCTGCTCTATCCGAGTTGCCCGATTATGATGATAGTATTCGTAACCACAGTCAAGCGGAACGCTTAATCGCATTATCCGACTTATACAAATTTTATGTGCCATCCCCCATGTCCATCGAAATTTATAGCAAGATATATTTGGCGGTTCTGCGCTCATTGCAAAAGAAAGCAACAAGAACTGCCGTGTTACAGCAAAACGAAAATTATCGCGGTCTACAACGAAAATCTTACAGCGGTATCATAGGCGGTTCGGATAGTTTTACCATTATAGGTACATCCGGTATAGGAAAAAGCTCGGCTATAGACAGATCAATCGGTCTTTTGAACGCTAACGGAATTATTGAAACCGAAAAACCATATCTGAAAATTATTCCGTGTGTTGTGGTACAATGCCCGTTTGATTCTTCTGTTAAAGGGTTGCTTTTGGAAATTTTAAGAAAAGTCAATGAATCAATAGGAAGCAACTATTATAATAAATCTTTAAAAACTCGTGTTACCACAGATATGTTGATCGGCAGCGTGAGTCAAGTAGCGATAAACCACATTGGATTATTGGTGGTTGATGAAATACAGAATGTTGTCAACAGTAAAAACGGCAGAAATCTGGTTGGTATGCTGACTCAGTTAATTAACAACAGCGGCATTTCGATTTGTATGGTAGGAACTCCCGAATGTAGCATCTTTTTTGAGCAGGCATTACAACTTGCTCGTCGATCCCTTGGACTACAATATTCACCATTACAGTATGACGAGTTCTTTTCAAAAGTCTGTGAAACCTTATTTTCATATCAATATACACGAAAAAAAGTTGAAATAAACGAGGCAATAACAGCATGGTTGTATGAGCATAGTGGCGGCATTATCGCCGTAGTGGTTTCTTTGATACACGATGCTCAAGAAATAGCGATATTAAATGGAAAAGAACGATTAGGTTTAGAAACCCTAAATATGGCATATAAACAGCGCTTAACGCTTCTCCACGAATATATCGAACCGACAATCCAAAAAGGAAAGCAAACAACATCAAATACAAATACTAAATTTGAGTTTACCCCCCCCTTGAAAATGACAACATTGATGGTGTAGCAATATCCATCGCTCAAATTGTTAACGATGCAAAAAGAGAAAGCATGGACATTATTACGCTTATGAAAAAACATTTTCCTGTATATGAGGTGCGAGTATGATTACTTATTTACCCGAACTGTACCCAGATGAGTTAGTTTATAGTTGGTTTTGCAGATATTATTCGCACTCTGGATATTTAACGCACAAATCCGCTTTAGAGGATATCTTGTATAAACGCCATAATAATCCAAGCAAAGAGTTTTTGGGACGGCTTAACTCTGATATGACCGAAGCCATCAAACGAAAATACAGCATAGAAGATATAATATTAAGTCACACGATGGTATCCTCATAGATTGTATGCCATCGCTTGGTATGATTACGCTCAATGCC
>CAYQRS010000203.1:0-2172 GCA_964419825.1 uncultured Eubacteriales bacterium | reverse complement strand
TCATAAATATCAGCGAATTTGCCAGTGCCGAGAGGATATTCCCCAATGTAAAAACCGCCGCCCCGAGCAGCAGAGCGGAATTTCTCCCGATGATGTCTCCCGCCTTTCCGAGAATGGGGGCGCAGGCCGCTGTTGAAACCGCCTGCGCGAGCGCTGTCCAGGTTGTATTGTTGTAGTCGATGCCGATGTCGCTGACAAAGGCAGGACCTAGAACCGCCGAAAATCCGCCCACAAGTCCTATCATAAACGCGGCGGCGGCATAGGGAACAAATCCCCTTTTATAATCGTAGTTTTTCATTTTTACACTCCTTTTCGGCTAGTATGCCCCGTTTTTGATGTATTATTTGCGGTTTTCGGGACAGACTTTCTGCTGAAAGGAGTGATTTTTTTGAAGCACAGATTTTTCGCCTGCCACCATTGCGGAAATATGGCGGCGCTTATCAAGGATAAGGGCGTTCCGCTTTTTTGCTGTGGTGAAAAGATGTATGAGCTTAAAGCCGATTCGACAGACGCTTCTGCCCAAAAGCACAAGCCGATATACACCGTCAGCGGAAGCAGCGTTTATGTCACGGCAGGCTCTGTCGAGCATCCGATGTCAAGCGAGCATTATATCGAATGGATATGCCTCGAAACAGAGCGCGGCATACAGTATATCCACCTCAAGCCCGATGACGAGCCTAAAGCGGCTTTCGCCCTCTGCGAGGGAGACAGGGTCAAGGCGGTATACGCATTTTGCAATCAACATGAGCTTTGGAGGGATTAAGCTATGTCTATGATAAACAGAGAAGTATCGGATTTCAGCGTTCAGGCATTTCACGAAAGGGATTTCAAAACCGTTTCCAAAAAGGATATTATGGGAAAATGGAGTGTATTTTTCTTCTATCCTGCGGATTTTACCTTTATCTGCCCTACCGAGCTTGAGGATTTGGCTGAAAAGTATGAGCAGTTTAAGGCAATCGGCTGTGAGGTGTATTCCGTTTCCACCGACACACATTTTGTTCACAAGGCATGGCACGATGCCTCCGAGAGAATCAAAAAAATCAATTACCCGATGCTTGCCGACCCAACCCATAAGCTTTCGAGAGATTTTGAGGTTCTCATCGACAATGACGGCTTAGCGGAACGAGGCACATTCATCGTCAACCCCGATTGCAAAATCGTCGGCTATGAGGTCGCCGCAGGCAATGTGGGCAGAAACGCCGAGGAGCTTTTGCGCAAGGTTCAGGCTTGCCAATTCGTTCACATCCACGGTGATGAGGTATGCCCTGCAAATTGGCAACCAGGTGCGCAAACGCTCAAGCCGAGCCTTGATCTTGTAGGTCGCTTATGATGAAAGCAAATGAAAGCATTAAACAAGAAAGCTTTTACGATGCCGTAATCATCGGCGGCGGTCCTGCAGGTCTTACCGCCGCAATTTATCTTTCGAGGGCAAGCTACCGTGTTCTTGTTTTGGAAAAGGAGCAATTCGGCGGTCAAATCACGATAACGAACGAGGTTGTCAATTATCCAGGCATCAAAAGCATCAGCGGCAAAGAGCTTACCGAGGCAATGCAGGCTCAAGCGGAAAGCTTCGGTGCGGAATTTTTGCAGAGCGAAGCAATCGGTCTGGAGCTCAGCGGAGACATCAAAACAGTCAAGACTAACGCAGGCGATTTTCAGACCTTCGCCGTGCTGATTGCCACAGGTGCGCATCCGAGAACAGTCGGCTTCAAGGGTGAGGAAGAATTCAAGGGCAGAGGCGTTGCATATTGCGCTACCTGCGACGGCGAATTTTTCAGCGGCAGAGAAATTTTTGTCATCGGCGGAGGATATGCCGCCGCAGAAGAAAGCGTTTTTCTGACCAAGTTCGGCAGGCATATAACAATAATTATGCGTAAGGAGGATTTTTCCTGCGCCGCCTCCGTTGCCGAGGAGGCTAAGAGCAACGAAAAAATCACGATTCTCACCAACACCGTTCTTGAGGAGGTTTCGGGCGAAAACGGAATACAATATATCCGCTGTAAAAACACAAAGAGCGGTGAAGCCACGGAATACCGCACAGCTCCCGATGATTCATTCGGCGTATTCGTCTTTGCAGGCTATTCGCCGAACACACAGCTTCTTGATGGCATTGTTGAGCTTGATGAGCAGGGCTATGTCATAACCGATTCATCTCAAAAAACATCTGCAAAT
>CAYQRS010000202.1:0-2174 GCA_964419825.1 uncultured Eubacteriales bacterium | reverse complement strand
AAAAAACATTTCAAGTTGTAATTGACTTTTATACTAAAATATGTTAAAAATATATAATATATTATATATTAAGTTATTAAGTGAGGCGACCTATATGCTGCTCACCGTTGATATCGGCAACACCAACATCACCTTGGGTTTATTCAAGGATAACAAGCTCAGCTTCGTTACACGCCTTTCAACGCAGAGGGTTAAAACAAAAGACGAATATTCCTTTGAGCTGATGAATATGTTTAGCCTCAACTCAATCAATCCAACGGAATGTACAGCCGCAATTATCAGCTCCGTTGTACCCGAAATCAATGATGCAATCGGTCGAGCAATCACGCTCGCAACAGGCTGTGAGCCGAAATTTGTCAACAGCAGCATTAAAACCGATCTCAAAATCGTAACGAAAATTCCGGGTCAGCTCGGTGCGGATATGGTTGTCGGCTCGGTTGCCGCAATCGAAAAATATCCCCTGCCCTGCCTTGTTATCGATTTAGGCACGGCGACAAAGCTTTATGCTCTTGACAGCAGCGGCACATTTTTGGGCTGCACAATCAGCGCAGGTGTCGGCATTTCAATCAACGCCCTTTCTTCAAGAGCTTCACAATTGCCTGCAATCGATATAAAAGCACCCGAGGAAACAATCGGAACAGAAACAATAAGCTGTATGCAATCAGGCGCTGTTTACGGCACAGCCTCGATGATTGACGGCATGATTGAGAGATTTGAAAATGAGCTGGGATATAATTTCAAAACAATTCTCGCAACAGGCGGATATGCTCATTCCATTGTTCCAAACTGCAAGCATAAAATCGTAATCGACAATGATTTGCTTCTTGACGGATTAAAAATCATAAACAGCAAAAATGGAGGAATAAAAATATGAAAAAGCAGATTTCATCAAAGCTGACAGGCAGCATACTTGTTGCTCTTTTCTCGGCGATAATCGTCGTGTTCACTCTTGTGCCGAACCTTGGCTATATTTCAACAGGACCGATTGAAATAACGACCTTGCATATTGTTGTTATTCTCGGCGCTGTTTTCCTTGGCGCAAAAAACGGTGCGATTTTAGGCGGCGTTTGGGGCTTGACCTGCATGGCTCGTGCCTTTATTCTCGGCGGCGGATCTGAGATTTTTAAGCCGTTCCTCAACCCGATGGTTTCATTTGTACCGAGAGTTATCGTCGGTATTGTTGCAGGCGCAGTTTTCTTCGGCTTAAAGAAAACCAAAATCAAAACGTTATTTGCCGCCGCAATCGCAGGTGCGGCAGGTACGCTCACCAACACCGTTCTCGTTTTGACAATGCTCTATGCTTTCGGCGGCTCGCTGACAAGCTATCAAGAATTCTTCAGTCTTTTCAAAACGATAATTTCAACAATCATTACTCTTAACGGCTCTGTTGAGCTGATTGCCGCAATCTTAGTTGTTCCTGCAGTTTACAAACCCTTGAGCAAATATACTGCAAAATTTTTCAGCAAATAATCAACAACAAACAGAAAGAACGCTATGACATTATCACAATGCCATAGCGTTTATTTTATGCAGTTATTAAAATTGTTTCGTTATCTGCGATTTCGACAAATACGCTGTTGAGCTTTGAATCAGCCGAATCAACAATCAGCGTGGCAATCTTATCCTCAACATTGCGCCTGATTGCATTACGCAAATCTCTTGCTCCCCTTGTGCCGTTTTCGCATTTTGAAGCAAGGAACGGCGGCACAGAATCACTCCAGCCGAATTTGATGCCCTTATCCTCTAAAGGAGCAACAAGCTCATTGAGCATAAGCACGGCGATTTTCTCATAATCCTCAACAGTTAAATCATTGAATACAGCAATCTCATCAACTCTGCCGATAAATTCGGGGCGAAGGAACTCACGCAACGCTTTCATTGCTCTGTCCTTCGTTGCATCGTCCTTATCCTTGGCAAAGCCCAATGTGCCGTCCTTTCTTTCACTGCCTGCGTTTGAGGTCATAATAATTACAGCGTTTTCAAAGCTGACAGTTCTGCCCTGTGCATCGGTAATTCTGCCCTCATCGAGGATTTGCAGAAGAATATTCATAACATCTGGATGAGCCTTTTCGATTTCATCAAAAAGAATGACCGAATAAGGCTTTCTGCGAACCTTTTCGGTAAGCTGACCTGCCTCATCATAACCGACATATCCGGGCGGCGAACCGATAATG